>JANLUW010000436.1:0-5387 GCA_031363645.1 Rhizobacter sp.
GAAGCCCACGGAGCAGGCCGGCGCACGCGCCCCTGCTGAATTTTCGGCATCTTCCCCCAAAACTTTAACTCTGGGTTCGTGCGGGCACCCTGGCACGCCTTCTTCGTCCGAACCAGCGGCTACGTACAATTCAACGCATGATTTTTGTCGGTGGCATCAGGGCGAATTTGCGCCGAACGAGTGCGTGGTGGGCACTCGGCTGGGGCGTGCTGGCCGCGGCATTGCAGCCAGCACGGGCCAGCGCTCAGGCCACTGTTCAGGCCGGCAGCGCGAGCCCAGCGCTGCCGCAGGTGGGCATGCCCGTCGTGCCGATGAGTGTGCTGGCCGCGCTCGCTGCGCTCCTTTCGGTTGCGGTGGTGGTCGGCGCCGCGCTTGCGTTCCGCGTCGCCCGGGCTCACGCCGGCTTGAATGCGCAATTGCGCGAGGCACGCGCCCGCACCGCGTGCCTGGAGCCGCTGCTCGACGTGTGGCTGTGGCACAGCGACGCGCAACACCGCGTCGTCTCTGTGCGCCCGCCCCACGGTGCACCGGCCGCATCGTGGCCCACGCCCGCGCTGTTGCCGGCACCGCTTTTGGACCAGTTCAAACCGACCGACGGTACCGCTGTGCAGGCCATGCTCGCGCGTGCGGCCGCGCTCGACAACATCGAGGTCGAACTCGTCGGCGCCGGCAGCGCCGCGCCGCGCCGTGGGCAGTTGCGCGGCCGCGCTTACAGCGACGCGAGCGGGCTGTTCGCGGGCTACCACGGCACGTTTCGCGAACTCGCTGCAAGGGCGGCGCCGGTGGCCGCTGCGCCGCGCCCGGCCGCGCTCGTATCGACACTCGACCACGAGTCGTTTAGCTTCACCGTCTCGCACGATCTGCGTGCGCCGATCCGTGTCGTCGAAGGCTTTACGAAGATCGTCAAGGAAGACTATGGCCGCTTGCTCGACCGCGTCGGCAACGACCACCTCGACCGCGTGCTCGCCGCCGCATCGCGCATGAACAACATGATCGACGCGCTGTTGGCGCTGTCGAAGCTTTCGTCGCAACCGCTCGCGAACCAGCCGGTCAATTTGTCGCAGCTGGCCGGATATGTGGCCGACGACCTGCGCCGCCAGTGGCCCGACCGCTCCGTGCAACTCGACATCGAGCCCGGCATGCAGGTTCAGGGAGACCCCACGCTGCTGCGCGTGGTGGTTGAAAACCTGCTCGGCAACGCGTGGAAGTACACCGGCAAGGCCGAGCACGCGGCCATCGGTTTCGCACGCCACGCGACCCAGGCCGACACATTCAGCGTCGACGACAACGGCGCGGGTTTCGACATGCGTTTTGCCGATCGGCTGTTCGGCGTGTTCCAGCGCCTGCACAGCGCGAACGATTTTCCCGGCACCGGCATCGGCCTGGCCTCGGTGCGGCGCATCGTGCGCCGCCATGGTGGCGAAATCTGGGGTGACGCTGCAGTGGGCCGCGGAGCGCACTTTCACTTCTCGTTGCCGCAGGGCGGCGGCACGGAGGGCTGACGCGTCGAGGGTCGGGGTCAGCCGGCCGCGGGCAACGCCAGCAGTTCGACCGCTGCGAGCAGCCGTTCGGCCTGCACGTCGATCGACAATTTTTCGGCGCTGGCGAGGCGGTGCAGCCGCTCGAACGCGGCGCAGCGCGTCAACGAGAACTGGTGCATCAGCACGCCGATGGCCATCATCACTTCGGGCGACGGCAACACCTCGACGGGTGCAGCTTCGGCCGCGACCGGCGCTGCATCGACGCGCACCACGAGGTTCGCGAACGCGGTGTCGACGACCGGCAGGATCTGGCCGATGTCGAGCGGCTTGACCAGGTAGGCGACGGCACCGAGCGCCTTGACCTGCGCCGCGGTCTGCTCATCGGCGAACGCCGACAAAAACATGAGGGGAATCTGGCAATACTCGCGCAGGTAGGCCGCAACGTCGAAGCCGCTCATGCCTTGCATGCGGATGTCGAGCAAAGCCAGATCGGGGCGGTGCTCACGCGCGAGAAGAATCGCGTCGTCGCCGTTGTCCGCATCGATCACGTCGTAGCCGGCCTGCGACAGGCCATGCGCCAACGTGGCCAGCACCAGGCGGTCGTCGTCGACCACCAGGATCGTTCCTTTTCTGTTCGGGCTCATCCTTCGGATTGTCCGTGAATGCCGCGCCCGCACCCGTGGGTCGATCCCGCGCAATCAGGGGATTCTGCGCACGCGCATCCTGGCTTCACGCCGCACCGGCGCGCGTCACGCCCGGCGGCCGCAACAGGACGGTCGCGACCACCCGATCGGCGCGCTGCTCGATCGTCAAACTGGCGCTGCGCCGCGGCAACAACGCCCGAACCAAACCCAGGCCCGACACGCCGCCAGGGATGCGGGCCAAGTTGAAGCCCTCGATCAGCGCGCCCGCGTTGTCGATGACGACCGTCACGGCGTCGTCGGTGCAGACGAGCGTGCAGCCGATCTCGGCCTCGGGCATGGCGGCGCTGTGCTTGACGGCGTTGGTCAGCAGCTCGTTGAGCGTGAGCGCGATCGGAATCGATTCGGCCTCGGGCAGCAGCCACTGCGGTGCGGTCGCGCCGCTCACCTCGAAGCTGATCGGCCGCCAGAACGTGCGCTGCACCGACGCGGTGATCGCGCCGACCACGCCCGTCAATTGCAGCGGCCCGCTCTCGCCGACCTGCAGCCCGTAGACCTGCGCGATCGCCTGCACCTGGCTCACCACTTCGGCGATCGGCCCCGCGACCTCGGGCTTGCGTTGCGCGATCTGCTGCAGCAGGCCGGCCACGCCCTGCAGGTTGTTCTTGATGCGGTGGTGCACTTCTTTGACCAGCATGTCGCGCTGCGCGATCGCGGCTTCGAGCCGCGCCTCTTGTGCGGCGCGCTGTTCGGTCACGTCGGTTGCGACCAGCAGCAACTGGTCGGGCGGCGCGCCGGGCGTCGTCGCGAGTGGCAGGTAGCGAGCGTCCCAGAGGCGCGGCTCGCCGCCCCGCTCCGAGCGGTACTCGTATTTGCTGACTTCCGGCGAGGCCAGCGCCTGCAGCATGTCGCGGCGGCGCTGCGCGGCGGTCTCGGCATCGAACATCTGCTCGGGTGTGCAGCCGATCAGCGCCTCGGGTGTGGTGCGGCGGTTCGCCGCGGCCACGCCGTTGATCTGCACCACCTCGAGCGTGCGTGCATCGCGCAACGTGATCGCGAGCGGCGCGGCTTCGATGATGCGTTGCAGCTGCGCTTGCGCCTGTGACATGCGGGCCTCGGCCGCGCGGCGGCGCTCGATGTCGAGCAGCGCGTAAGTGAGCTGCCGGCCGGTCGACTCGCGCGCGGTCGAGACGACGTTGCCGACAATCCAGAACTCGCGCCCATCGCGACCCTGCAGCCGGCACTCGAAGGTCTCGGCCTGGCCCTCGACCAGCTCGGTGAGGTACTCGGTGCGCAAGAACGGGTGCGCCGGGTCGGCGCTCGCGACCGTCGCGATCGGCAGGTTCACGAATTCGGCCAGGTCGCCGCCGAACATGCGCCGCGCCGAACGGTTCATCCACTCGATGCCCTGCGGCCCGACCGTGACGATGCCCACGAGCACCGAATCGAGGATCGAGCGCGTGCGCCCCGCCTGCAGCGCGACCGCGCGCTCGGCACGGTACCGCGCATCGACGTTGACGTACGACGCGATGATGCCGCCGGCCGGGTCACCCACCGTGACGAGCCGCTTGCTGACCTGCACCCACAGCAGCCGGCCGTCGCGGGTGCGCATTTGGTACTCGCCGGTCCAGTGACCGTGCTCGCGCAACTGCGGCTCGGCATCGGCCCATCCGCGCTCGTACGCCTCGCGATCGGCGAACAGCTCGGCCGGCGCCAGCGTCGACAACTCGGCCACGCTGCAGCCCGCCAGTTGCGCGAGCGCCTGGTTGGCGCGCTGGAGGCGGCCGTCACGCAAGAACGCGATGCCCACGCCCGACAGGCTGAACATCAATTCCCGGTCGCGCGCCAGCGTTTCGAGCTCGCGCTGCTGCACCTTCAGCCGCGTGATGTCGGCCAGCACGGCGATCGCTTCGGGCAGCCCTTCGGCCGGGCCGGTGCGGCGCACCGAGAGCGAATACCAGCGCCGGCCGCCGGCCGGGTCGGTGTCGGCCGCGCCGGTCGGCACATCGAATTCGGTTTCGTAGATCGTGCCTTCGGTCAGCGCCTGCCAAGCGTCGGTGACGATGCGGCCGGTAAGGTCGGTGCCCGCGAAAAGTTCTTCGAGCGTGCGGCCGACCACGCTGCCATCGGCCACGCCGAGCATCGCCATGAAGCGCCGGTTGCAGCGCACCAGCACGTCGCCGCGCAGGTAGGCGATGCCGGTGGTCGTGCTCTCCAGAATCGTGCCGAGTTCGTGCAGCAATTGCTCGGTGCGCTGCTGCGTCTCGTGCTGTTCGGTGATGTCGAGCGTGACGACCGAGGTCGTGCGCTTGCCGGAGGCGAGCGTGGCCGGCTCGACCCGCGTGAGCAGCCAGCGCCGGCCGAGCTCGGGGTGCTCGACGCCGTAGCGCACTTCGGCCCGCTCGGCGGCGCGCAACGCCGCTTGCAGGCGCTCGAACTCGGCCAACGATTCGGGCACGACGATGTCGCGGCCAATGCTTTGCAGCGCCGCGCTGCTGGCCGTGGCGCCGTCGGCCTGGCTGCGGCCGCTGTGCGCGAGGCGCACCCAGCCCGACGACTCTTGAAAAGTCGCAAGGCCGCGCCCCGCGCAGCGAGCATGCCGGCTCGGCCGCGCTCGAATCGATCGGGCGCGACATCGTGGTGGCCGAGTCGCTGCCCGAGTTCGAAAGGCTGCAGGCCGCGTTGCGCCACGCGCAGCGCGCCGAAGTGCGCTACGCGATCAAGCACCCCGAGCTGGGCGAGCGCTGGCTGCTCACGCGCGTGGAGCCGGCCACGCTGGCGTCGGGCACGCGCACCAGCTCGGTCGTCACGCTCGACATCACCGAACAGCACCAGAGCCAGCTGCGCAGCGAACAGCTGCTGCACGAGCTGAGCACGATCCTGGAAAGCACGACCGCCGGCATCGCCTACCTGCGCGGCGACGCGCTGCAACGCTGCAATCGCCGCTTCGAGCTGATGCTCGGCTGGCCCGAAGGCGCGGCGCTCGGCCTGGGGGTGCAGGCGCTGTTCGCCCACAACCCGCATGCCGCACGCATCGCCGCCGACGCCGAGGCGGCGCTCGCCGACAGCCCGATCTTCGAGACCGAATTCGACGTGCCGGCCGCACGCGGCGAGGCGTTGACGCGCTGGTATTCACTCTCGCTGCGGCGCACCGGCGAGACCGGCGGCACGACCGAGACCGTCGCGGTGTTGTCGGACGTGACGCGTCTGAAGACCCAGCAGAGGGAGCTGGAAATCCTGGCGCGCGACCGCGAGCTGATGTTCA
>JANLUW010000454.1:0-3028 GCA_031363645.1 Rhizobacter sp.
AACGACGCCTATCGGGTGATTTGCGGTGGCAAGCACCCGCAATCAATGGGGCAGAACTTTTCCGAGTGCTGGAAGGAAGCGTGGCCGGTCATCGGCGAGGCGCACGACTCGGCGCTGGCCGGGGACAAGGCCTTTCTTGAAATCCAGCAAATTTTTCTTGAACGGCACGGGTATGTGGAGGAGTGCTTCTTCACGTTTTCATTTAGCCCCATTCGCGACGAGGCCGGGCGGGTTGGTGGCCTGTTCCACCCCGTCATTGAGATGACGACCCAGATGCTCAGCGAGCGGCGGACGAGGGCGTTGCGGGATCTTGCCTTTCAGACGAGTCAAGCGAAGTCTGTCCTCGAAGCACTCTCTCTCTCCGCTCAGTCCCTCGCCCAGTACCACCTCGACCTGCCTTTTACCCTGCTCTACGAGCTGGAGAAAAATGGGGATCAAGCGCGGCTGGTCGGTTCGACCGGCCTTCAGGCGGATACGGTCGCCAGCCTGAGCACGGTACTTTTTGGAGCGGGAAAACAAGCGCTCTGGCCCTTCGACGATGTTGTTCGTTCAGGGTCGGCAGTGCAGATAGACGACGTCAGGCAGCGGATCGGCCCGGCTACCTTCGGCCCCTATCCCGAACTACCGAATACGGCGTTTGCGCTGCCGATCATCCCGCCAGGTGCCGACCGCCCCGTTGCCGTCTTCATTGCCGGTGTCAGCTCTCGGTTGCCGATGAACGAGGCATACCGCAGCTTCTACGACCTGCTCGCGTCCAGCGTGATCACCGCAGTCGCCAATGCCCGTGCGTATGACGACGAGCGCAGGCGTGCCAAGGCGCTG
This sequence comes from Rhizobacter sp., assembly GCA_031363645.1. GTDB lineage: Bacteria > Pseudomonadota > Gammaproteobacteria > Burkholderiales > Burkholderiaceae_C > LMDS01. The sequence continues at coordinate 823 of JANLUW010000454.1, forward strand.
GCCGAGCTCGACCGGGTCAAGACCGCCTTTTTCTCCAACGTCAGCCATGAGTTTCGAACGCCACTGACCTTGATGCTCGGGCCGGTTGAAGACGCCTTGGCCGCATCCAGCGAGCCCCTGCCGCCGTCACAGCGAGAGCGACTGGAACTTGTTTACCGCAATGGGTTGCGTTTGCAGCGCCTTGTCAACAGCTTGCTGGATTTTTCTCTGACCGAGGCGGGTCGGATCCGCGCGGCGTATGAGCCGACAGCCCTTGCTGAGTTCACTGCCGATCTTTCCAGTAACTTCCGCTCGGCCTGCGAGAAGGCGGGGCTGAAACTTCGCATTGATTGCCCGCCGCTTGGCGAGCCGGTGTTTGTAGACCGGCCGATGTGGGAGAAGATCGTTCTCAACCTGTTGTCCAACGCTTTCAAGTTCACTTTTAACGGGGAAATCGCTGTCTTGATGCGGCGCGTGGAATTTGCGATAGAGCTGCGCGTGCAGGACACCGGTACGGGCATCCCCTCTGAAGATATCCCGCGGCTGTTCGAGCGGTTTTATCAGGTTGAAAATTCACGCGGACGCACGCACGAAGGCAGCGGCATTGGGTTGTCCCTTGTGCAGGAGCTGGTCAAACTGCACGGCGGCTCCATCAGCGCCGAGAGCGAGGTCGGGCGCGGGACAACTTTCACCGTCAGGGTTCCGCTGGGCTCTCAGCATCTGCCCTGTGATCAGGTCGGCGGCAGTCGCACCGCTGCGCAGCCCACCACTGACGCGAATCCGTTCGTCGAGGAAGCTTTGCGCTGGCTCCCCGACGCCGATCAGCGCCCGGCTACCGGCCTTGAGCTGCTGTGGCTTCAGGACGAACTGAGCGGCGCAGCCTCATCAATGCAGCAGGCCGGCGACGACCGACCCCTGGTGCTGGTGGCCGACGACAACGCCGACATGCGCCGGTACATCGTCCGTCTGCTCGGCGAGCATTACCGCACCGAGGCCGTGCCGGACGGAGAAGCGGCGCTGGCGGCGGCACTGGCGCGGACGCCGGACCTGATTTTGACCGACGTGATGATGCCCCGGCTCGACGGCTTCGCTCTGTTGCAGGCGCTGCGCGCCGACCCGCGCACCAGCGGCGTGCCAGTCATCATGCTGTCTGCCCGTGCCGGTGAGGAAAGCCGGATCGAGGGCATTCAAGAAGGGGCCGACGACTACCTGGTGAAACCGTTCAGTGCCAAAGAGCTACTGGCCCGTGTGACGGCGCACCTCAAAATGGCCCGAATGCGGCGGGAGGCGGGCGAGGCCATTCGGGCCAGCGAAGAGCGGTTCCGTGCGCTGGTGAGTGCCACGTCGGATGTGGTCTACCGTATGAGTGCGGACTGGACCGAGATGCGCCACCTCGAAGGCCGGGTGTTCATCGCCGACACCCACGAGCCGAGCCGCAGTTGGCTGGTCAAATATATTCCCCCGGAAGACCAGCCGCACGTCTTGGAGGCCATTCACACCGCCATCCGGTCCAAGGGCGTTTTCGAGTTGGAACACCGGGTGATGCGTGTCGACGGCACGTTCGGGTGGACGTTTTCGCGGGCAATCCCGATGCTCGCAGGCAACGGTGAGATCAAAGAGTGGTTCGGCGTGGCCAGCGACGTGACCGCGCGGAAGCAGGCGGAAGCTGCGATTCGGGCCAGCGAGGGGCGATCCCGGACGATCCTGGAGTCGATCACCGACGGCTTCTACGCCCTTGACGCTGACTGGCGGTTCACCTACATCAATGCGGCGGGCGAGCGAATCCTGGAGCGCGCTAAGGGCGAACTAATCGGCAAGCGCTTGTGGGAGGAATACCCAGGCGCGGTGGGAAGCGAGTTCGAGCGCGTGTACCGTCGGGTTGCCTGCGGGCAGGGCAGCGAGTCCATCACGGCTCACTACCCCGATCTTGATCGCTGGTACGAGCTCACCGCCTACCCCGCACTGGACGGACTGTCGGTGTACTTTCGGGATGTCACCGACCGCAGGCAGCTCGAGCAGGAACGCCAGCAGTTCGCTGCCCTGGTGGAAACCAGTTCCGACTTCATCGGTGTGGCCGGACTCGACAAGCGGGGCGTGTACGTCAACCGGGCCGGGCAGGCGTTGGTTGGGCTGGAACCTGGTCAGGTGGCTGGCATTAGCGTCCTCGACTACTTTCCCGAAAGCGAGCGGGACCGCATCCTCTGCTTGATCGCGGAGTCCGAGGGTG
>JANLUW010000468.1:0-7135 GCA_031363645.1 Rhizobacter sp.
GGTACTGACGTCGCCTTCGCTCTTGACCGTGACGCGGTAGCGCGCCGGGCCGCCGGCTTCGTCTTTTTTACCGACGAAGCTGAAGAGCTTGGCGAACAGGTTGGGTTCGTCCTTGCCGGCGAACTTCGGGTCGATGTAGCGCACGAAGTAGACGCCCTGCGTGCGATCGCGGTCTTCGACCGTGAAGCCGCTTCTGTCGAGCGCCACGCCGACACGGCGCCAGGCGCGGTCGAAGCCGTCGTCGACCTGCAGCGTCGCACTCGGCTGGCCGGTGACGATGCGGGCGCGGGCCGGCGCGCCCGGCGCGCCCGGCGCGATGATGGCTGCCTTCGCGACAGTTTCGGTCGCGCCGAGCTTGAGCATCAGGCGCGAGAGCAGTTCGCCTTCGAGTTGCGGGTCGGGCTGGCGTGGCTGCCAGACCGTGCTTTCCTTGCGCTCGCCGGTGTAGACCTCGATCATCCCGCGGTGCGTGATGTAGACCTCGGTGCCGGTCGGTGTGCGTTCGACGCGGGTCCGAAACTTGTCGAGCTCACCGGTGGAATACGCGCCGTCGAGCACCTTGCCGATCGACGAGCGCACGAAGTCCATAGGCAGCTTGCCGCGGTTCTCGGCCCAGTCGGTTTCCATCACGCCGGTGGCCGGTGTGTCTTGCACGATCACCAAGCCGCGCTCTTTCCAGAAGGCCTGGAGTTGCGGCCAGAGTTGCTCGGGCGTCAGACTGGTGCGCAGCCAGCGTTCGTTGCCGAGCCGCTCGATGCGCATGTCGGCCACCGCTTGCGCAGCGATCGGCGTGGCCGTCGGTACGCTCGCGGCTGCCGCCGGCGTTCCCGACTGGAACGCGGCCGCGCTGACCGCGCCGCCAGGCGTTTGTTGGTAGCGCGAATCGCGGGTCAGCTGGGTCAGGTCGGGTGGCACTTCGAGGCCGGTCGTCTTGCCGCCATTGTTCGCAGTGCGGTAGTCGATCTTGTCGCCCGACATCATGTTGTCGAGGGTCGAGCAGCCCGCCAGCGCGGCAGCCGTGAGAGCGCTCGCCAGCGCGAGTGCGGGGAAAGAAATGGAACGGGTCACGGGGAGCATCTCCAAGGGGTCGGGGCGATCAGCGCAACGCAGTGCAGCGCTTTTATTCAGAGTCGCGATCAAGAAAAAGGGTCGACCAGACGTGCGGCGACGCAGGCTCACAGCAGGCCCGACTCGCGCATCGCTTGCCCGACCCGCTTCTGGCCGTCATCGGTCATCGGCGTGATCGGCAGACGCAATGTCGAGCCGCACAGGCCGAGTTGGGCCATCGCCCATTTGGTCGGCGCCGGGCTCGGTTCGCAGAACAGGTGCTTGTGCAGCGGCAGCAGCTTCAGATGAATCGCGGTGGCTTCGCGCACCTTGCCTTCGAGTGCGGCCATGCACAACTCGTGCATCGCACGCGGCGCGACATTGGCAGTGACGCTGACGTTGCCGTGGCCGCCGAGCAGCATCAGCGCGATCGCGGTGCCGTCGTCACCCGAATAGATGCTGAAGCCTTTGGGCGCGAGCTTGATCAGCCACGCGGCGCGGTCGATCTCGCCGCTGGCTTCCTTGATGCCGACGATGCCCGGCACGTGCGCGAGGCGCAGCGTGGTCTCGACCTGCATGTCTGCCACCGTTCGCCCGGGCACGTTGTACAGGACCATCGGCATGTCGACGGCTTCGGCGATCGCCTTGAAGTGGCGGTAGATGCCCTCTTGCGACGGCTTGTTGTAGTACGGCACGACCGACAGCGAGCAATCGGCACCCACCTGCTTCGCGAAGCGCGACAGCTCGATCGCTTCGGCGGTCGAATTGCCGCCGGTGCCGGCCATGATCGGCACGCGACCCTTCGCATGCGCGACCGAGACGCGGATGATTTCGCAGTGTTCTTCGACCGACACGGTCGGCGATTCACCGGTGGTGCCGACCACGCCGATGCAGTCGGTGCCCTCGGCGATGTGCCAGTCGATCAGGCGACGCAGCGCGAGGTAATCGACGCTGCCGTCTTCCTGCATCGGCGTGACGAGCGCGACGATGCTGCCAACAATGGGTTTCATTCGTGATCCTCTGAATCGCAAGATTTTACCTGCGCCGCGGAGCCGCCCGGAACCAGCCCGAAGCGGCGCGGCGCAGGCGCTTGGTGGGAGCTCTCGCGCACCGCGACGATTCGCTGCACGAAGCGTTCTGGAGCGCGCTCGTCGCCTTCGATGAAGCCGTCTTCGTACGCGATCACGCGCAGCCCGGCGCACGCCTGCAGGAGTTCGCCGGGCCGCAGTAAAAACGCCGGGTTCGAGGGTTTGCCGACGGTCTCGTTGCCGGCGGCGAAGGTCTCGTAGATCAGTAGCCCGCCCGGCCCGAGAGCGGCGATCACATTGGGCAGGCGCTCGCGCCAAAGGTAGTTGGTGACGACGACCGCGTCGAAGGTGCGCGTCGCGAACGGCCACGGGCCGCGCTCGATGTCCGCGACGACGATCTCGGCGACATGGTTCAACGGAGCCACCGCCGCCGCGTCACGATCGACGCCGGTCACGCGGCCACCGCGCTGTGCGAACCAGCGCACGTGGCGGCCGCTGCCGCACGCCACGTCGAGCACGCTCGCACCGGCAGGCAACAGGCGCGACCAGCGCTGCACCCACGCCGATGCGGCGGCGCCGCCGTGTGCATCGCCTGCGGCGAGCCGGGTGACCACGTCAGGCGCTCGCCGCGTCGATCGTGCGGATCGCGTCGGCATCGAACTGCAGGCGCTTGAGCGAGGCCTCGACAGCGCTGCGCAAGTAGGCCGGGGCGAGGCCGACCTTGCCGTTGCCCATGTCCTTGCCGACCCTGGTGGCCAGCACGATCTTGTCGCGCTTGCCGCTTTGCTTGAGCCACTTGCCGAGGATCGTTTCCGACTCGCCGCCGGTGTGACCCGGCACCCAGCGCGAGTAAACGTCGGCGGTGTCGATGAAGTTCATGCCGGCGTCGACCCAGGCGTCGAGCAGCTTGAACGAGGTGGCTTCATCGGCGGTCCAGCCGAAGACGTTGCCGCCGAAGCAGATCGGCGAAACGTTCAAGTCGGAGCGGCCGAGTGGGCGGTAGTGCATGGCGGGAATCCTGTCAGTTCACACCGACCGATTCTTGCAGGCTCCTAGAATCCGCGCCCATGGCAACCAAGCAAAACAGTTCTCCCGCCGGCGCATACGGCGAGGCATCGATCCGCGTGTTGAAGGGGCTCGAGCCCGTCAAACAGCGCCCGGGCATGTACACGCGAACCGACAACCCGCTGCACATCATTCAAGAGGTGATCGACAACGCGGCCGACGAAGCGCTTGCCAACCACGGCAAGCGCATCGACGTGACCGTGCACGCCGACGGCTCGGTCAGCGTCGAAGACGACGGCCGTGGCATCCCGTTCGGCCTGCACCCTGAAGAGAAGGTGTCGGTGGTCGAGATCGTGTTCACGCGGCTGCACGCCGGCGGCAAGTTCGACAAGGGCTCGGGCGGTGCGTACAGCTTTTCGGGCGGGCTGCACGGCGTGGGCGTCAGCGTGACGAACGCGCTGTCGAAGCGGCTCGAGGTGAGCGTTTGGCGCGAAGGCCAGGTCGCAAAAATCGCGTTCGCAGGCGGTGACGTGATCGAGCCGTTGGTGCTGCGAAAAATCGCGAGCGGCGATCGCAAAAGCGGTACGACCGCGCGCACTTGGCCCGACCCGAAATACTTCGAGAGCGCGGAGCTGCCGAAGGCCGAGCTGACGCATTTGCTGCGCAGCAAGGCCGTACTGATGCCGGGCGTGACGGTCACGCTGACGATGGAAAAAGGCGGCGAGAAGACCGAGTGGCTTTACAAGGGCGGCCTGCGTGACTACCTGATGCAAAGCCTGCACGCCGAGCCGGTGATCCCGCTGTTCGAGGGCGCGCATTACGCCGATGGTGGCGAAACCGAAAACTTTGCCGAAGGTGAAGGCGCCGCCTGGTGCGTGGCCTTTACCGAAGACGGCTCGCCGATGCGCGAGAGCTACGTCAACCTGATTCCCACGGTGGCGGGCGGCACGCACGAATCTGGACTAAAAGACGGCTTGTTCCAAGCCGTCAAGGGCTTCATCGACGTGCACAGCCTGCTGCCTAAGGGCGTGAAGCTGATGCCCGAAGACGTGTTCTCGCGCGCGAGTTTCGTGCTCAGCGCCAAGGTGCTCGACCCGCAGTTCCAGGGCCAGATCAAGGAGCGCCTGAACTCGCGCGATGCGCTGCGCCTCGTCTCGATTTACGTCAAGCCGTCGCTCGAGCTTTGGCTGAACCAGCATGTCGACTTCGGCAAGCGGCTTGCCGACCTGGTGATCCGCTGCGCGCAGACGCGGCAGCGTGCATCGCTAAAGGTCGAGAAGCGCAAAGGCTCGGGCGTGGCGGTGCTGCCGGGCAAGCTGACCGATTGCGAAAGCCGTGACCTGAACCTGAACGAACTGTTCCTCGTCGAAGGCGATTCGGCTGGCGGCAGCGCGAAGATGGGCCGTAACAAGGAGACGCAGGCGATCCTGCCATTGCGCGGCAAGGTGCTCAACGCGTGGGAGGTGGAGCGCGATCGCTTGTTCGCGAACAACGAGATCCACGACATCGCCGTGGCCATCGGCGTCGACCCGCACGGGCCCGGCCCTTACACCGAAGGCAATGCGCCCGACTTGAGCGGCCTGCGCTACGGCAAGATCTGCATCCTGAGCGACGCCGATGTCGACGGCTCGCACATCCAGGTGCTGCTGCTCACGCTGTTTTTCCGACACTTTCCGAGGCTGGTCGCGACCGGCCACATCTACATCGCCAAACCGCCGCTGTTCCGCATCGATGCGCCGGCGCGCGGCAAGAAGCCGGCCGCGAAAATCTATGCGCTCGACGAAGGCGAACTCACCGCCACGCTCGAAAAGCTGCGCAAGGAAGGCGCGCGCGAAAACGCGTGGAGCATCAGCCGCTTCAAGGGCCTGGGCGAGATGAACGCCGAGCAGCTGTGGGACACGACCCTGAATCCCGACACGCGCCGCCTGCTGCAAACCGAATACGGCCTGCTCGGCTTTGACGAAACCGTCACGTCGTTGACCAAGCTGATGGGCAAAGGCGAGGCGCAGGCGCGGCGCGATTTGATGGAACTGCATGGGGATGCGATCGAGGTGGATGTGTGAGTAGCTCGCACGAGCCTGGATATACAATCCTTTTATGTATATCTGACGAGTGAAGGAGCCGACATGCAAGTTTCGAAGTGGGGCAACAGCCTGGCGATCCGCCTGCCGGCCGCCGTGGTCGAAGTGCTTGGCTTGCGCGAAGGCGATCAGATCGAGGTTGAGGTCGCCAACGCGCGCACCGTCCGCATCGAGCGTGCTGATGCAGGTGATCGGCAGGCGCTGGCCCGCCTTCGCAAACTCCGCGGCACGTTGCCGGCCGACTTCAAGTTCGACCGCATGGAAGCGAACGAGCGCTGCCGATGACGGTGGTGGCATCGCCGTTCGTCGACACGAACGCGCTGCTCTACCTGCTCTCAAGTGACGAGACGAAGGCCGATCGAGCCGAGGCCTTGCTGTCCGGGCGTATCGTAATCAGCGTGCAGGTGTTGAATGAGTTCTTGAACGTCGCGCGGCGCAAGGTGGGCCTGCCATGGCCCGCCGTGGAACAGGCCTTGATTGATGTTCAACGATTCGCCGATGTGCGCCCGCTGACACTCGCAACCCATCACCAAGGATTGGCGCTCGCGAAGCGCTATCAGCTCAACGTCTATGACGCGATGATCGTGGCGGCTGCGCTCGAAGCCGGCTGCACGACGCTCGCCTCCGAAGATTTCTCTCACGGCCGGCGTTTCGATGGCCGCCTGACGGTACGCAATCCGTTTGCCTGAATCAACCAAATGACTTCCGAACCCGATCTCTTCGACAGCCCACCACCGGCCGACGATGGCGGCAACGCCGTCAGCCTGGCGCAGTACGCCGAGCGTGCTTACCTCGAATACGCGCTGAGCGTCGTGAAGGGCCGGGCGCTGCCCGATGTGTGCGACGGCCAAAAACCGGTGCAGCGCCGCATCCTGTTCTCGATGGAGCGCATGGGCCTGGCGTTCACGACTGCGGCCGGGCCGAAGGCGGTCAAGAGTGCGCGTGTGGTCGGCGACGTGCTCGGCAAGTACCACCCGCACGGCGACACGGCGGCCTACGACGCGATGGTGCGCATGGCGCAAGACTTTTCGCAGCGCTACCCGCTGGTCGACGGGCAAGGCAACTTCGGCTCGCGCGATGGCGACGGCGCTGCCGCGATGCGCTACACCGAGGCGCGGCTGGCGCCGATCACGCGGCTGCTGCTCGACGAGCTCGACGAAGGCACGGTCGACTTCATCCCAAACTACGACGGCGAGTTCCAGGAGCCGCGTCAGTTACCCGCGCGCCTGCCGTTCGTGTTGCTCAACGGCGCGAGCGGCATCGCGGTTGGCCTCGCGACCGAAGTGCCGAGCCACAACCTGCGCGAGATCGCCGCGGCGTCGGTCGCGCTGATCCGCAACGAGCGGTTGAGCGACGACGAATTCGCCGCGCTGATCCCCGGCCCCGACTACCCGGGCGGCGGCCAGATCATCAGCGGCCCCGAAGACATCCGTGCTGCGTACGCTTCGGGCCGCGGCAGCCTGAAGGTGCGCGCGAGATGGAAGATCGAGGAGCTCGCGCGTGGCCAGTGGCAGCTCATCGTCACCGAGCTGCCGCCGGGCACCAGCACGCAGAAGGTGCTGGAAGAAATCGAGGAGCTGACGAACCCGAAGGTCAAGGCCGGCAAGAAGGCGATCTCGACCGAGCAGGCGCAACTCAAGACCTCCGTGCTCGGCGTGCTCGATGCGGTGCGCGACGAGTCGAGCAAGGAGGCCAAGGTACGCATCGTGTTCGAGCCGAAGTCGCGCGCGACCGAGCAGCAGGAGCTGATCACCACGCTGCTCGCACACACCTCGCTCGAAAGCTCGGCGCCGATCAACCTGACGATGATCGGCGCCGATGGCCGGCCGACGCAAAAAAGCCTGCGCCAGATCTTGACGGAGTGGGTGGCGTTCCGCGCCACCACCGTTCGGCTCCGCACCCGGCACCGACTCGACAAGGTGCTCGCGCGCATCCACATCCTCGATGGCCGGCAGCTGGTGCTGCTCAACATCG
>JANLUW010000497.1:0-3012 GCA_031363645.1 Rhizobacter sp.
GACTGGCGCCGCGGCGAAGCCTACTTCGCGACCCACCTGAACGATTTCGACCTCGCCGCGAACAACGGCGGCTGGCAGTGGGCCGCCTCGAGCGGCTGCGACGCGCAACCCTACTTCCGCATCTTCAACCCGGTCTCCCAAAGCGAGAAGTTCGACGCGGGCGCCAGGTTCATTCGCCGCTACCTGCCGCAGCTGGCTCGACTGCCCGATGCAGCACTGCACGCGCCCTGGGAGGCACGGCCCGCCGACCTCGCCGCGGCTGGCGTCGCACTCGGCCGCGACTACCCGCGCCCCGTGGTCGCACACGAGGCTGCTCGGGTCGCGACGCTCGCCCGCTACGCCGTCGTGAAGGCGGCGCGCTGAGGCCAGTGGGCGGCTTGCGGGCGGTTTTCGGGAAGTCCGGCCCCGGAACGCTCAGAAAAGTTCGATGTCGTTGGCCTTCGGCTCGGTATTTTCGAGCTCGCCGCGCGCGACCAGCGCGGCGTAGTGCTGTACCTGGTTGCGGCCGTGCGCCTTGGCGTAGTAGACGGCCTTGTCGGCGCGCTCGAATGCGCCGCTGGGCGTGTCGCCCGCGACGATCTCGGTGAACCCCACGCTCACCGTCACGTGCCCGACCTGCGGAAAAGCATAACGCTCGGTGTGGCCCCGCAGGCGCTCGAACGCGAGCGCCGCCGAGTCGGGCCCGTTGCAACGCACCAAGGCGACGAATTCCTCGCCGCCGAAGCGGTAGAGCTGGTCGCGCGTACGCAGGCTGCCACGCATCAGGCGCGACAACAGCAGCAGCACCTCGTCACCGATCAGGTGGCCGAAACTGTCGTTGACGCGCTTGAAGTGGTCGATGTCGATGACACCGAGCCAGCAGGTTCCGCATTGCGTCTGGCGCCGGCCGTCAACGTCGGTGCCTGAAGGCGCTGGCAACTTTGCCGTTGCCTTGAGAAAACTTTGGTCGAACGTCTTGCGGTTGAGCAGGCCGGTGAGCGTGTCGCGCTCGCTGTAATCGAGCAGCCCCTGAAAATTGCGGAAAATCCGCAGGATGCTGATGACCAGGCGCCGCTGGCGCGTCGTCATGCTGCGTGCCGTCTCGACCTCGACGACACCGATCACCTCGCGTTCGGTCGACACCGGAAACAGCGTGCGATGCGTCGCACCGGGCACCGCGATCACACGGTCTTCGCGCAGCACCGAGAGCCGCACCGGATGCTCCGTCACCTTGGGCAGGTCCTCGAGCTCGAACCATGCCGCGTCGGCTTCAGCTGCCGCTGCGTTGCCCACCAGCCGGGCGCGGGTCAGCCAGCGTTCCTGGCCGGCGTCGCCGATACAGCGGTAGATCGAGACCGAGAGGGTACCGAGGATGTCGCGCAAGGCACCGACCAGCGTCACGTCGAGCACATCGCGATCGCGCTGTCCGGTGAGCTCCGCCAGGCGGTCTATCAGTTCTGACACGTGTGGCCTCCCCGTCCGTCATGGCGCTTGAGTATTTCAGGCGGCAACTGCACACCAGCGAGGCCGCACGCTGTCTGGCAGTCAAACGCTGGCGGTTCGGGTCGCGGTGTAGCGCGCGATCAGCGCCAGCAGGTCTTCTTCGGAATACGGCTTGCCGAGGTAGTGATCGACACCCAGTTGGGCAGCGTACTCACGGTGCTTTTGCGCGATGCGCGAGGTGATCATGATCACCGGCAGGTCGCGCAGACGCGCATCGGCGCGCATGTTACGCACGAGGTCGAAGCCGTCCATGCGCGGCATCTCGATGTCGGACAGCACGATCTCGGGAATCGCTTCGGCGAGCCGCTCCAGCGCGTCGAGACCGTCTTTGGCAAGCACGACGCGGTAGCCCTCCCGCAGCAGCAGGCGCTGGGTCACGCGGCGCACGGTCAACGAATCGTCGACGACCATCACCAGCGGCGCGGCGCGCACTTCGGATTCTTGCGAGATCGGTGCCGCATCGAAGCCCGTGGGCGCGCGCATCGCGGTGCGCGTGGCCTCGCGTGCGGCCTCGCCGTACAGCGTGGCCAACGCAACCGGGTTGTAAATCAGCGCGACCGCCCCCGAGGCCAGCAGCGTGATGCCCGCCAAGCCCGGCAAACGCGAGAGTTGCGGCCCGAGGTTCTTAACGACCACCTCCTGGTTGCCCAGCACTTCGTCGACGTGCAACGCGATGCGCTGCTGCGCGCTGCGGATCACGACGACGGCACGCGTGCGGGCCTCGCTGGCCGCCGGCCGCGCGCTGATCTGCAGCAGCGCGCCGAGCCAGAAGAACTGCAGCGGCCGGTCGCCCATGCTGTACGAATCGCTGGCATAAGCCGCGTCGACCTCGGCTGGCGTCGCGCGGCGCACCACCTCGACCAGCCTCGACGGCACCGCCACATTGGTGGTGCCACAGCGCAGCATCACGACCTGCGTGACCGCCGTGGTCAGCGGCAGGATCATCTTGAACGACGTGCCCTGCCCGGCCGCGGTCGCGGTCTTGACTCGGCCGCCCATCGCGTTTACCTCGGAGCGCACCACATCCATGCCAACGCCGCGGCCGGAGAGTTCGGTGACGGTTTCGGCGGTCGAAAAGCCGGGCGCGAAGATCAGGTTCGCCAGGTCGGCATCGGTCGGCTCGACGTTGCGGTCGAGCAGCCCGAGCGCGAATCCCTTCTCACGGATGCGCGGCAGGTCCAGCCCGGCGCCATCGTCGCGGAATTCGACGCCCACTTCGTTGCCCTCTTGCGAGAGCGCGACGATGACCGAGCCGGTCGCATCCTTGCCCGCCGCCTTGCGCACGTCGGGCAGCTCGATGCCGTGGCCGACGCAGTTGCGCAGCAGGTGCTCGAACGCGCCGGTCATGCGGTCGAGCACGCCACGGTCGACTTCGATCGAACCGCCGACGATGTCGAGCCGCACCGACTTGCCGGTCTCTTTCGCGGCCTGCCGCACCACGCGGTACAGGCGATCGGACAAGCCCTCGAACTCGACCATGCGGGTGCGCAGCAAGTCGTCTTGCAGCTCGCGCGTCATGCGGGCCTGTGC
>JANLUW010000516.1:0-15241 GCA_031363645.1 Rhizobacter sp.
GACGCGACCACGCACGCCATCGTCGGCGGTGGCATCGTCGGCACGCATGCCGGCGACATGATCGGCGAGCTCGCGCTGGCAATCGAGATGGGCGCCGATGCGTTCGACATCGGCAAAACGATCCACCCGCACCCGACGCTCGGGGAAAGCATCGGCTTGGCGGCCGAAGCCTTCGAGGGCGCCTGCACCGATTTGCCGCCAGTGAAGCGATAGGGCGGTTGCAAGCGTCCACGAAAAAGGAGCCTCGCGGCCGCTTTTCTTCATCGTGCGCTGAACTCGCTCAGGGCTTGCGCGGCGCAACCGGCGCGATGGGCGCGGGAACAGGCACCGGTTGCGCCTGACCTTGCCCCTGAGAAACGTACTCCGTAGCTGAAGCTGAGAATGCATTCAAGGAGTACGACAGATGAGCAAGCAAGACGGAACGAATCGGCGGGCGCGGTGCACGGTGGAGGTCAAGCTCGAGGCCGTGAGGCTGGTCAAGGCCGGGCAGGAAGCGTCGGTGACGGCGCCATGTGTTTGGGGTACCTAAGCAGACCCTGAGTAACTGGGTGCGGTTGGCCGACAAGGACACGCTGCAAGGCGCCGGTGAACGCCCGGTGAGCGCCGAGCAGATGGAACTGGCCCGGCTGCGTACCGAGCTTGCGCGCGTGAAGATGGAGCGCGACATCTTAAAAAACGCGACGGCGTTCTTCGCGAGGGAATCGCTGTGAAGTACGCCTGGATTTTCCTGTTCCGGGCGGCATGGCCGATCACGCTGATCTGCGAGGTTCTGAACGTCAGCGTCAGCGGCTACTTCGAGCACCAGCGCAGGCTCGCTCGAGCCCGACCCAGCGGGCCAGGTGGCTGGCATGGCAACGAGGAACTGCTGGCGCACATCCGAGCCATCCACGCAGAGGTCAAGGGCGAATACGGCGGGCCTTGGGTGTGGAAGGAGCTGCTCGCGCGAGGCATCCGGGTCGGCAAAGACCGTGTTCAGCGGCTGATGCAGGCGCACGGTATCAAGGCCCGAGGCAAGAGGACGTTTGTCGTCATCACCGACAGCAAACACAGCTAGCCCGTCGCCGAAAACTAGCTGGCCAGGAGCTTCCACCCGAGCGCGCCGGATTGCGTTTGGAGCAGCGACATCACTTACATCGCCACCGACGAAGGCTGGCTGTACTTGGCCTGCGTGATCGACCTGTTCAGTCGCCAGGTGGTGGGCTGGAGCATGCAGCTGCACATGCAGACCAGCCTGGTGGCAGACGCACTGCGCACGGCCTGGTTCAGGTGCCATCCCGCGCCAGGCTTGATCTTCCACTCGGACCGGGGCAGCCAATATTGCAGCCGTGAGTTCCAGGCCGCACTCACCAGTTACGGCATGCGCAGCTCGATGAGTCGCAAGGGGAACTGCTGGGGCAATGTGCCGACCGAGAGCCTGTGGGGAAGCCTGAAAGTGGGCAGGCTGTACGGCAACAAATAGGCCCCCCAGCGGCAGGCCATGGACAAAATAATCGACTGGTTGACGTTCTACAACCATTGCAGACGTTACTCCGCGATGGGCTGCATCAGCTCGATGCGGTTCGAGGAAAACTGGCACGCGGGCCAGGCAAAGAAAGCCGCGTAATCGAGTGGCTATGGACTACGTCGATCAAGGGCAAGGGCAGTCGAGCAGCGGGTCGGGGTGGATCAGGTCTTCGCGCAGGCGCGTCGCAGCCGAGACCGCGGCCGGCTTGACGAGCGGAGTCGTGACGGGTGTGGCGTCGACGGGGGCAGCTGTCGTGGCGATGTCGGACGGCACGGTCGGGCTCATGTTCGCAAAAGGTACATCAAGGGATATCGGCACAGTGAAAGCCGAATTGACCCTTGCGCATGTCGGCGAAGTAATGTTTCAAGGTTTCGCGCACGGTGCGAAAGGCGAGTTCGTTCCACGGGATCTCGTCTTCGCGGAACAGCCGGGCTTCGATGGTTTCGGGGCCGGGTGCGAATTCGGTGTCGAGCAGGCGCGCGCGAAAGTACATGTGCACCTGGCCGACGCGCACCACGCTGAGCATGGTGAACAGGCCCTGCATCTCGAAGTGCGCGCCGGCTTCTTCATCGGTCTCGCGCGCCGCGCCCTGCGCAACGGTTTCACCGAGTTCCATGAAGCCAGCCGGCAGGGTCCAGAAGCCGAAGCGCGGCTCGATGTTGCGGCGGCAAAGCAGCACCTGATCGCCCCAAGCCGGCACCGTGCCGACCACGTTCAGCGGGTTCTCGTAATGAACCGTGTGGCAGACGGTACACGTGGCACGCTCGCGGTTGTCGTCGGCCGGAAGCGTGTAGAGCACCGCGCCGCCGCAAACCTTGCAATGCTTGATGCTGTGCGGAGGGGTCGACATGGCCGAGAGTGTAGTCGCGCGGCCCATGGCGGCCTCTGATTGCGCCGGGCAAAACGCAACGCTGCGTGGCATCATTCCAATCCAAGGGCGGCGGCCTCGCCGAACTTTCTGAACGAATCCGAAAACTCGACCATGACCTTCGTTTTCACGCCGCTCGCCGCCGCTGTTGTTCCGGTCCAGGGAGGTGCGGCTGGCGCGCTGTTTCCGGTGCGCCGCATCTACTGCGTCGGCCGCAACTACGCGGCGCATGCGATCGAGATGGGCCACAGCGGCCGCGAGGCGCCGTTCTTCTTCATGAAGCCGGCCGATGCGGTGTTGCCCGTCGCCGAAGGCACGATCGGGCTGATGCACTATCCGACGCTGAGCAAGAGCCTGCACCACGAGCTCGAGCTCGTCGTCGCGATCGGCAAGGGCGGTCATGACATCCCGGCGGCCAGCGCGCTCGAACACGTCTGGGGCTACGCCGTCGGTCTCGACATGACCCGCCGTGACCTGCAAGACGCTGCCAAAAAGCTCAGCCACCCGTGGTGCATCGCCAAGGGCTTCGACGAATCGGCACCGATCGGGCCGATCAAGCGCGTCGAAGAATGCAGCCTGACGGCCGACACGAAAATCGAACTGCGCGTGAACGGCCAACCGCGCCAAGCCAGCACGCTGGGCAACTTGATTTGGAGCGTGGCCGAAGTCATCGAGCACCTGTCGAAGGCTTGGGAGCTGCAGGCCGGTGACCTGATCTTCACCGGCACACCTGAAGGCGTGGCGGCGGTCGAGGTCGGCGATGTGCTGAGCGCGCAGATCGACGGCGTCGGCACGCTGGAAGTGCAGATCGTCGACGCGCTCGTCCCGGCGGCAACCGCTTGACGATGCACGCCGACTGGCTGCGACCCAACTGGCACGCCGAGGGCGTCGGCGCGGTGATGACCAGCCGGCAGGGCGGCATGAGTCGCGCGCCGTTCGACAACTTCAACCTGCGCGCGGAGGTCGGAGATGACAGCCGAGCCGTCGCGCACAACCAGCGCCTGCTTGCCGAGGCGATCGGGGCGACACCGGTGTACCTGAACCAAGTGCACGGCGCGAACGTGGTGCGCCTGACCGCCGCTGACCTGCGCGCCGATGCACCGATGCGCGACGCCGATGCCAGCGTCACCACCGAACCCGGCATCGCCTGCGCCGTGCAGGTCGCCGATTGCCTGCCGGTGCTGTTCGCAGCACCTCGGGGGCGGGCCGTCGGCGCGGCGCACGCGGGCTGGCGCGGGCTCGCGGCCGGCGTGCTCGAAGCCACGCTCGCACAGGTGTGCGGCGCCGCGCGATGCGCGCCCGGAGAAGTTCAAGCCTGGCTCGGCGCCTGCATCGGTCCGACGGCGTTCGAGGTCGGGCCGGACGTGCGCGAAGCCTTCGGTGTCTCGCCGCTCGCGACCGACTCGACGCGCTTCATCGCCAAGGGCCCCGGCAAGTGGCATGCAAACCTGCCGGCGCTCGCACGAGACCGCCTTCAGGCCGTCGGCGTGCGCGCGATCGACGGTGGCAGCTGGTGCACCGTCAGCGAACCCTCACGGTTCTTTTCGTTCCGGCGCGACCGCGTCACCGGCCGCATGGTCGCGCTCGTCTGGATCGAGCCCGACGGGCGCAACTGAAGCTGCCTCGGCCGAGCGCCGCGCGCGCTTTCGTGCTGGGCTCAGGAACAGGTAAGCGACGATGCCGAGTGGCAACACGCCGTACAGCAGCAACGTGACCAATGCGCCCAGCAACGTGCCTTGCGCGCTGGTGGCCTCGACCACCGCCACCATCAGAACCACGTAGATCCACGCGATCGCGACCAGCACCATCGGTTCTGCCCCTTCGTTTTGTTGCCTGATTGTCGAACTGCGCGACTTAAAATAGCGGCAGACTGCACGCGCAATCGCCTAGGAGACTTATGAAACGCACCCCCGATTCTGCAGCCGCGCCGGCGCACGGCGTTGCTGCGCAAACGCAGGCTGGCCAGGCACTCGGCGCTGACTTCAGCGAGATCTGGAAATCGATGTCGGGCTTGAGCCTGCCGATGCCGGCGGTGGCCGAGTTGCAGAGTGCTTACTTGAAGCAATCGACCGAGCTCTGGAACCAGACGTTGCAGGCCCAGCCGCTTGCACTCGCGTCAGCGCCCGCTGACCGCCGTTTCGCCGCACCCGACTGGGCCACGAACCCGGCCTCGGCCTACACCGCGCAGATGTACCTGCTGAACGCCCGCACGCTGATGCAGATGGCCGACAGCCTTCAAGGCGACGAAAAAACGCGCCAGCGCATCCGCTTCGCGGTGCAGCAGTTTGTCGATCTGGCTGCGCCGAGCAACTACCTCGCGCTCAACCCCGAAGCACAACGCAAGGCGATCGACAGCCACGGCGAGAGCATCGCGCTCGGCATCAAACACCTGCTCGACGACGTGCGCCGGGGCCATGTTTCGCAAACCGATGAAAGCGTGTTCGAGATCGGCCGCAATGTGGCGATGACCGCTGGCGCCATCGTGTTCGAGAACGAGTTGTTTCAGCTGATCGAATACAAGCCGCTTTCGGCAAAGGTCTTCGAGCGACCGATGCTGTTCGTGCCGCCGTGCATCAACAAGTACTACATCCTCGATCTGCAGCCCGACAACTCGCTGATCCGGTACACCGTGGCGCAAGGCCACCGCCTGTTTGTCGTCAGTTGGCGCAATGCCGACGAGAGCATCAAGCAGTTCACCTGGGATCAATACATCGAAGACGCGGCGATTCGCGCGATCGAGGTCGTGCAGGAAATCACCCTCAGCAAGCAGATCAACACGCTCGGTTTCTGCGTCGGCGGCACGATCCTCGCGACCGCGCTGGCGGTGTTGGCCGCGCGTGGCAAGAAGCCGGCGGCGAGCATGACGTTGCTGACGACCTTGCTCGATTTCACCAACACCGGCGTGCTCGATCTGTTCATCGACGAAACCATGGTGCAGATGCGCGAGATGACGCTCGGCGCCCAAAGCCCCGGCGGTGGCAGCCTGCTCAAAGGCCAGGAACTCGCGACGACCTTCAGCTTCTTGCGGGCGAACGATCTGGTGTGGAACTACGTCGTCGGCAACTATCTGAAAGGCGAGACGCCGCCGCCGTTCGACCTGCTCTACTGGAACAGCGACGGCACCAACCTGCCGGGGCCGATGTACTGCTGGTACCTGCGCAACACCTACCTCGAAAACAACATGGTCGTCCCGGGCAAGGTCACGGTGTGCGGCGAGCAGCTCGACTTCGGCAAGATCGACGTTCCTGCCTACGTCTACGCCTCGCGTGAAGACCACATCGTGCCCTGGGACGGCGCATACCGGAACACGAGTGTGCTCAAGGGCAAAACCCGTTTTGTGCTCGGCGCCTCGGGTCACATCGCCGGCGTGATCAACCCGCCGGCCAAGGGCAAACGCAGTCACTGGATCGGTGCGAATGCTGCGCTGTCGGCCGACGCGCAAGACTGGTTCGACAAGGCCAAGGAGCATCCCGGCAGCTGGTGGACCGATTGGACGACGTGGCTCGCGGGTCATGCCGGCAAACAGATTGCCGCACCCAAAGCGCCGGGCAACAAGCAGCACAAGACCATCGAAGCGGCGCCCGGCCGCTACGTGAAACAGAAGGCAAGCTGAGCGGCACCGCGCACTGCCCCTTCGACACCCTTTTCATCAAAACCTCTGGAGAACACCCCATGACCACCGACATCGTCATCGTCGCCGCCGCCCGCACCGCAGTCGGCAAGTTCGGCGGCACGTTCGCCAAGACCCCTGCGCCCGAACTGGGCGCCGCCGTCGTCGTCGACCTGCTGCGCCGCGCAAAGTTGAGCGGCGACCAAATCAACGAGCTGATCTTCGGCCAAGTGCTGACCGCCGGCTCGGGCCAGAACCCGGCGCGCCAGACCGTCATCAAGAGCGGCCTGCCGCAAGGCGTGCCGGCGCTCACGATCAACGCCGTCTGCGGCTCGGGCCTGAAGGCCGTGATGCTCGCGGCGCAGGCGATCCGCGACGGCGATTCCGAGATCGTCATCGCCGGTGGGCAAGAGAGCATGAGCATGTCGCCGCACGTGCTGCCCGGCTCGCGTGACGGCATGCGCATGGGCGACTGGAAAATGGTCGACACGATGATCGTCGACGGCCTGTTCGACGTGTACAACAAGTACCACATGGGAATCACCGCCGAGAACGTCGCGAAGCAGTACAACATCACGCGCGAAAAACAGGACGCGCTCGCGCTCGGCTCGCAACAGAAGGCCGCCGCGGCGCAAGAGGCCGGCAAGTTCAAGGACGAGATCGTGCCGTTCAGCATCGCGCAGAAGAAGGGCGAGCCCGTAGTCTTCTCGGCCGACGAGTTCATCAACAAGAAGACCAATGCCGATGTGCTCGCCGGCCTGCGCCCGGCCTTCGACAAGGTCGGCACGGTTACAGCCGGCAATGCCTCGGGCTTGAACGACGGGGCAGCCGGCGTGATCGTGATGACCGCCGCGAAAGCCGCGCAACTCGGCTTGACGCCGCTCGCGCGCATCGCCAGTTACGCGACCGTCGCGCTCGACCCGTCGATCATGGGCATGGGCCCAGTGGGTGCGTCGAGGAAGGCGCTCGAGCGCGCCGGCTGGAAGGCGCAAGACCTCGACCTGCTGGAAATCAACGAAGCCTTCGCCGCGCAAGCCTGCGCGGTCAACAACGAAATGGGCTGGGACACCAGCAAGGTCAACGTCAACGGGGGTGCGATCGCGATCGGGCATCCGATCGGCGCGTCCGGCTGCCGTATTTTGGTGACGCTGCTGCACGAAATGCAGCGTCGCGACGCCAAGAAAGGCATTGCCTCGCTGTGCATCGGCGGTGGCATGGGCGTTGCATTGACCGTCGAGCGATAGACGACTTCATTCCGGGAGCAGCGAACAAGTGACACAAAAAACTGCATACGTGACCGGCGGCATGGGCGGTATCGGCACCACGATGTGCCAGCGCCTGCACCAAGACGGCTTCACGGTGATCGCCGGCTGCGGCCCGAACCGCGACCACGCCAAGTGGCTGCGCGAGCAGGCCGCGCTCGGCTACGCCTTCTACGCCTCGGTCGGCAATGTGGGCGACTGGGATTCGACCGTCGCGGCATTCCAAAAGGTCAAGGCCGAGCACGGGCCGGTCGACGTGCTCGTCAACAACGCCGGGATCACGCGCGACGGCATGTTCCGCAAGATGAGCCGCGCCGACTGGGACGCGGTAATCGAGACCAACCTGACCAGCCTGTTCAACGTGACCAAGCAGGTGATCGACGACATGGTCGAGCGCGGCTGGGGCCGCGTCATCAATATCAGCTCGGTCAACGGCGAAAAGGGCCAGTTCGGCCAGACCAACTACTCGGCGGCCAAGGCTGGCATGCACGGCTTCACGATGGCGCTCGCGCAAGAGGTGGCGAGCAAGGGCGTGACCGTCAACACCGTGAGCCCCGGCTACATCGCGACCGACATGGTCAAGGCGATCCGCCAAGACGTGCTCGACAAGATCATCGCCGGCATCCCGGTCAAGCGCCTGGGAACGCCGGGCGACATCGCCTCGATGGTGGCGTGGGTGGCCTCGGACGAATCGGGCTTCGCGACCGGGGCCGATTTCTCGGTAAACGGCGGCCTGCACATGGGGTGAGGCTGGGTCAGAAAAGATTGCCGATGTTGAACAGCGTCGACAAGCCGAGCACCGCGAAGATCGCCGCGGCGATGCCGTGCACCAGCTTCATCGGCACCTTCTGCGCGATCCGGTCGCCGATGAACACCGCGGGCACATCGGCCAGCATCATGCCGAGCGTCGTGCCGGCGACCACCGCGACCAAGTCTTGGTACCGCGCCGCGAGCGCCACCGTCGCGATCTGCGTCTTGTCGCCCATCTCCGCCAAAAAGAACGCGATCAGCGTGGTGCCGAACACGCCGAAGCGTTGCGTGGTGGTCTCGTCGTCGTCGATCTTGTCGGGGATCAGCATCCAGCCGGCCATTGCGATGAACGAGACGCCGATGACCCAGCGCAGCACGTTCGGGCCGAGCGCATTCGCGATCCAGCCACCGACGAGACCGGCGGTCGCGTGGTTCGCCAGCGTCGCGACCAAGATGCCGAGGATGATCGTTATCGGCTTGCGAAATTTAACCGCCAACAGCATCGCGAGCAGCTGCGTCTTGTCACCCATTTCACCGAGCGCGACGACGCCGGTCGAGACGAGGAATGCCTCCATCAGCCTGCACCGATCGCGCGCGTTGCAGCGGCCGCCAGCGAGGCTTCGCTGCCGTCCCAGGTCAACTCACTTAACAAGGCCGATACTCCGATGAAATTGCGTTTCATCGACTGCTCGTAGATCGGGTCGTAGTGCTGCACCAGCAGGTCGCGCACGACCTCCGGCGTGCGGCCTGCGTCAGCAGCCTCCTGCCAGGCTTTGACGACCTCGTTGCCGCGGCTCGCACGCAGCGCGTCGAGCCGTTCGCAGAACGCGGCCGTGTCGGTGACGAAGTGGCCGTAGTCTTCGAGCAGCAAGTTAACGCGCGCATCGAGCGCCAACTCGAGCCGAAGGCACGGTGACGCGCGCATGTGCTCGATCAGCAGCAGCGGCACGCGCAGATCGCCGACCTTCTTGCTCTCACTCTCGATGTAGACCGGCCTCGACCGATCGAAGCCATCGAGCGCATGCCGCACCCGCGACTCGAACTGTTTTTGTCCCGGCTGCGGGCTGCCTGGCACCAAGCCGAGTACCGAGCCACGGTGGTTCGCGAGCGCCTCCAGATCGAGCACCTGCGCGCCTTGTGCGCGCAGCACCTGCAGCAGCCGGCTCTTGCCCGAACCGGTGCTGCCGCAGATCACGCGGTATCGGAACTGCGCCGGCAAGTTGTCGAGCGCCGCGACCACCGCGCGCCGGTACGCCTGGTACCCGCCTTCGAGCCGGTAGACGCGAAATCCGATCTGGTCGAGCACGGTCGCGAGCGACCCGCTGCGCGAGCCGCCACGCCAGCAGTAAATCAGCGGGCGCCAGTCTTTCGGCTTGTCGAGCACCTCGCGTTCGATGTGCCCAGCGATGTTGCGAGCGACCATCGCCGCGCCGCGTTTTTTGGCGGTGAAGGCCGAGACCTGCACGTACTCGGTGCCGATAACGATGCGTTCGGCGTCGGTGAGTGTCGGCCAGTTGACGGCGCCGGGTAGCCGGTCGAGTGCGAATTCGCTCTCGGAGCGCGCGTCGATTACCGTGCCGAATTCGGGCAATTGCGTGAGCGCTTCGGTGGCGTTGATCGTCAGGAGCATCGGGGCGGGTTCAAGGACAAATTCAGGGTCGTATTGAAGGTCGTCGAAAACATCGAAATCAAGGCGCGAGCGCGTCCAGCAACTCGGTTTCGATCTGCAACTGGATGCGGTTTTGCTGCAGCCCCGGGCCGTCGATCAGGAAGGTGTCCTCGACGCGCTCGCCCAGCGTCGTGATCTTCGCGAGTTGCAGGTTGATCTGATGCCTTGCCAACACCCTCGCGATCGAGAACAGCAGGCCCGAGCGGTCGCTCGCCGAGACGCCCAGCAGCCAGCGCTGCGCGCGCTCGTCGGGCCGCAGCGTGACGCGCGGCGTGATCGGGAACGACTTGACGCGCCGCGAGATGCGCCCGCGGCCCGGCTCGGGCAATGGGCCGGTGTCGGCCAGCGCGAGCGCGAGCTGGTTCTCGACAAACAGGATCAGGTCGCGGTACTGGGTCTCGTAGCTCGAGCTGCTGACCTGAAACGTGTCGAGCGCATAACCGGTGCGCGTTGTGTGCACCTTGGCGTCGAGGATGTTGAAGCCGGCAGTGTCGAAATAGCCGCAGATGCGCGCGAACAGGTCTTGCTGATCGGGCGCGTAGACCAGCACCTGCAGCCCTTCGCCGAGCGGCGAAACACGCGCCTGCACGACTGGCTTGACCGTCTCGACGTGGCCCTGCAGCGCGCGTGTGTGCCAGGCGATGTCGCCGGCGTCGTGGCGCACGAAGTAGCTCAACTCGAGCGTGTTCCAGAGCGCATGCTGCACGCCGGGGTCGAACGATGCGAGGTTCAGCATCTGGCGCGCTTCGAGCTTGCGGGCCTCGACCTCGGCGTCCATGTTGGGCCGCGCGCCACCGAGTGCGCGCAGCGTGAGCCGGTACAGGTCTTCGAGCAGCTTGCCCTTCCAGGCGTTCCAGACCTTCGGGCTTGTGCCGCGGATGTCGGCCACGGTCAGCAGGTAGAGCGCGGTGAGCGTGCGTTCGTTCTTCACGAGGTTGATGAAGGCGTCGATCACGTCGGGGTCGGAAAGGTCTTCTTTTTGGGCGATGCGCGACATCGTCAAGTGCGCTTCGACCAGAAACTCGATCAGTGCCGCGTCTTCGCCGAGCACACCATGATCCTTGCAAAAGCGCCGCGCCTCGATGCCGCCGAGCACGGAGTGATCGCCGCCGCGGCCCTTGGCCACGTCGTGAAACAACGCCGCAATGTAGAGCACCCATGGCCGGTCAAAGCTCGACGCGAGCTGCGAGCAAAACGGGTACTCGTGGGTGTGCTCGGGGATGAAGAATCGCCGCACGTTGCGCAGCACCATGAGGATGTGCTGATCGACCGTGTACACGTGGAACAGGTCGTGCTGCATCTGCCCGACGATGCGGCGAAACACCCACAGGTAGCGCCCCAGCACGCTGGTCTGGTTCATCAGCCGGAAAGCGTGGGTCTGGCCTTCGGGCGACTTCAGCATCTTCATGAAGGTCGCGCGGTTCACCGGGTCGTGGCGGAACTTCGCGTCCATCAGGTCGCGGGCGTTGTAGAGCGCGCGCAAGGTGCGGGCCGACAAGCCTTTCGGTCCGATCGTTTGCTGATAGATCAAAAATGTTTCGAGGATCGCGTGCGGGTCGCGCTGGTAAAGGTCGTCGCTCGCCACTTCGAGCATGCCACCGCGTTCGAGGAATTTGGCGTTGATCGGGCGCATCGGTGCGTTTTGCGAACCGTCGATGCGCTCTTCGATGTTGAGCATCAAAATCTGGTTGAGCTGCGTCACCGCCTTGGCCGCCCAGTAATAGCGTTTCATCAGCACCTCGGACGCGCGCTGGCCCTGCGTGCCGTGGTAGCCGAAGCTCTCCGCCACGGCGGTTTGCAGATCGAACACGAGCCGGTCTTCGCGCCGGCCAGCGATCATGTGCAAGCGTGCACGGATCAACTTCAGCAGCCCTTCGTTGCGGTTGAGTTGCTTGACCTCGAACGGCGTGATCAGCCCCTTCGCCGCGAGCGCCGCCCAGGTCTTGCCGAGGCCCGCGGCACGCGCGACCCAGATCAAAACCTGCAGGTCGCGCAGCCCGCCCGGGCTTTCTTTGCAGTTCGGCTCCAGCGCGTAAGGCGTGTCTTCGAACTTGCGGTGGCGCTGCAGCATCTCCAGCGTCTTCGCGCGCAGAAAAGCCTTCGGGTCCATGGCCTGCGTGTTGGCGTGGCGAAAGCTGTTGAAGACACGCCGCGAGCCGCAGAGGTAACGCGATTCGAGCAGCGCGGTCTGCACCGTCACGTCGCTCCGGGTCATCGCGATGCATTCGCCGACGCTGCGCACGCTGGCGCCGATTTCCAGGCCGATGTCCCAGCAGGCAGTGATGAAGGCTTCGATCGAGGCCTTCAACGCGTCGCCGGTGTCGGTCGGCGGCAACAGCACCAGCACGTCGACATCCGAGTGCGGAAACAGCTCGCCGCGACCGTAGCCGCCAACTGCCAGCAGCGCAGTGCCGGCAGGCATCGCGGCGTGGCTCCACAACGTGAGCAGCGCCTCGTCGACATGCCGGCTGAGTGCGCGTATCAGCGCTGCTGCAACTGGTGCGGTCGGGCGTGATTGGCGAAAGTGATCGATCAGCGCCGCTTTGCCGTCGCGAAAACGCGAGCGCAGTTCGGGCAAAGTGGGCGCGACAACCAGCGCAGCCGGTATCGGCGCGTCGAGCACGACGGCCATCGGTGAAGGGGTCAGGCGATCGCTGCCGCGGCGGCCGTCATGAAGGCCGGCAGCGGTGGGCTGCCGGCCGAGAGCGTCATCACCTCGTAGCCGGTCTCGGTGACCAGCACCGTGTGCTCCCACTGCGCCGAGAGCGAGCGGTCTTTGGTGACGATCGTCCAGCCGTCGCCCATCTCGCGGATCTCGCGGCGGCCGGCGTTGATCATCGGCTCGATCGTGAACATCATCCCCGGCACCAACTCCTCCAATGTGCCCGGCCGGCCGTAGTGCAGCACCTGCGGATCTTCGTGAAACTTCTGCCCGATGCCGTGGCCGCAGAACTCGCGCACCACCGAGAAGCCCTGGTTCTCGGCGAAGGTCTGGATCGTGTGGCCGATGTCACCCAACCGAATGCCGGGCTTGACCTTGACGATGCCCTTCCACATGGCTTCGTAGGTGATCGCACACAGGCGCTTCGCGGCGATCGAGCCTTCACCCACGACGAACATGCGGCTGGTGTCACCATGCCAGCCGTCCTTGATGACGGTGACATCGATGTTGACGATGTCTCCGTTCTTCAGTGGCTTTTCGTTCGGAATGCCGTGGCAAACCTGCTGGTTGACCGAGGTGCAAATCGACTTGGGGTACGGCGTGTAGCCGGGCGGCGCGTAGTTCAGTGGCGCGGGAACGGCCTGCTGCACGTGCACGATGTGGTCGTGTGCGAGCCGGTCGAGTTCATCGGTGGTGATGCCCGGCTTCACATGCGGCGTGAGCAGGTCCAGCACCTCGGATGCGAGGCGGCCGGCGATGCGCATCGCTGCAACGTCTACAGGGGTTTTGATCGTGATCGTCATGGACCGAATTATGTCATTCGGCACTTAAAATCTTGGTTTTGCACCGGGCTGTCCCCACAGCCCACCCCACAGCGAGCCGGCCGCGTGACCCCTACACCCAAGCACCTGTCTCATTTCGAGGGCGGCAACGCGCTTTCGAGTTTTCGCGCGGCGGCGATGTTGCCGCGTTTGCAGTCGGTCAACGCCCGCATCGCCGGTGTGGCCGCGAGGCATGTGCATTGGGTCTGGAGCGACGCCGAACTGGCGCGCGACGAACACGACAAATTGCTCGGCCTGCTGCGTTACGGTGACGACTACGCCGGCCCGATCGAGGGCACATTGATCGTCGTGGCGCCGCGCCTCGGCACGGTCTCGCCGTGGGCCTCGAAGGCGACCGACATCGCGCGCAACTGCGGCTCGGTCGTGAGGCGCGTCGAGCGCGTCACCGAGTACCGGTTGACCCTTCAGCGTGGCCTGCTCGGCGGCACCAAGACCCTCACTGCCGTTGAGCTGCAAGGCGCGGCCGCGCTGCTTCACGACCGCATGACCGAAAGCGTGCTGCCCACGCGCGAAGACGCGGTGCACCTGTTTGACGAGCAGCTCGCCGTTCCGATGGCGCATGTCGACGTTCTGGCGCGAGGCCGCGATGCGCTGGTAGAGGCGAACACCGATTTCGGTTTGGCACTTTCCGACAATGAGATCGACTACCTCGTCGCGTCGTTCTCCGGCTTGGCGCGCAACCCGACCGATGTCGAGCTGATGATGTTCGCGCAGGCCAACAGCGAGCACTGCCGGCACAAGATTTTCAACGCCGAGTTCGTGATCGACGGCGTTGCGCAAACGCGCTCGATGTTCCAGATGATTCGCCACACCGAGGCGTCGAACCCGCAGCACACGGTCGTTGCGTACAGCGACAACGCCTCGGTAATGGAGGGCGGCGTGATTCAGCGCTGGCTGCCGCAGGGCTACACCAACGCTCCGGTCTACGCGGCGCGCAACGAGACGGTCCACGTGCTGATGAAGGTCGAGACGCACAACCACCCGACAGCGATCTCGCCGTTCGCGGGCGCCTCGACCGGCGCCGGCGGCGAAATCCGCGACGAAGGCGCGACCGGCCGCGGCTCGAAGCCGAAGGCGGGCATCACTGGCTTCAGCGTCTCCAACCTGCACCTGCCCGGGACGAACGAACCGTGGGAGCAATCACCGATCGGCAAGCCAGAGCACATCGCCAGCCCGCTGCAAATCATGGTCGACGGCCCGCTCGGCGGTGCCGCGTTCAACAACGAGTTCGGTCGGCCCATCCTCGGCGGCTACTTTCGCGTCTACGAGCAAGACGTGGCCGGGGTGCGCCGCGGTTATCACAAGCCGATCATGATCGCCGGTGGGCTTGGCTCGATCGCCGCGTCGCAGACAGCCAAGATCGCCTTCCCACCCGGCAGCTTGTTGATCCAGCTCGGCGGGCCCGGCATGCGCATCGGCATGGGCGGCAGTGCGGCGAGCTCGATGGCAGCCGGCGCGAACGCCACCGCACTCGACTTCGATTCGGTGCAGCGCGGCAACCCCGAGATCCAGCGCCGCGCGCAGGAGGTCATCAACCATTGCGCGGCGCTGGGCGAGCTCAACCCGATCCTGGCGATCCACGATGTCGGCGCGGGTGGCATCTCCAACGCCTTCCCCGAACTGGTGGACGGCGCAGGGCGCGGCGCGCGCGTCGACCTGCGCAAGGTGCCGCTGGAAGAAAGCGGCCTGGCGCCGAAAGAGATCTGGTGCAATGAAAGCCAGGAACGTTATGTGCTTGCCATTAACCCCGACCTGATGCCGCTGTTCGTGCAGATGTGCGAGCGCGAGCGCTGCCCTTACGCGGTGGTGGGCGTGGCCACCGACGAGCGCGAACTGGTGCTCGAAGACGGCTCCAGCGCGGATGGGGAAAGACGGCGCGTGATCGACATGCCGATGGACGTGCTGCTGGGCAAACCGCCGAAAACACAACGCAACGTGCAGCGCGTGGCGCGCAGCGGGTTGCCTCTGGACCTGACCGGCGTGAAGCTGGAACGGGTGGCGCTGGACGTCTTGCGCCACCCCACGGTGGCCAGCAAGCGCTTTCTCGTCACCATCGGCGACCGCACCGTGGGCG
>JANLUW010000529.1:0-4795 GCA_031363645.1 Rhizobacter sp.
CTGGCACTGGTGCTCGCTCAGCATCGAGTCAAGCACCTGCCCGTCGGCCGCGAGGTACTCGTCGCCCGTCACCGTCTCCGCATCCCACTGACGGGCGGTGACTTCGAACACCGCGCCGAGCAAATTGGACAGTGTCTCGTCAGGCCCGAACACGCGGAAGTTGCGCTGGTTCCGGTTCAGCAGGGCCAGGTCGCGCAGGAAGTGGCCGAGCACCATCGTGTCCTGCGCCTGCAGCGCGCCCGGCACGGTCACCGTCACCGCATGCGTGCGGAAGTCGGGCATCTGCAGTTCGCGTAGCAACAGCCCACCGTTGGCGTGCGGGTTGGCGCCCATGCGGCGCTCGCCGTTCGGCGCCAGCGCGGCCAATTCCGGCAGGAGCCGGCCGCCCGCGTCGAAAAGTTCGTCGGCGCGGTAGCTCCTCATCCAGGCCTCGAGCAGGTCGAGGTGCTCGGGGAAGTCCGGGTTCACCAGCAGCGGCAACTGGTGCGAGCGAAAGGTGTTCGCGATCTGCAGGCCGTCTACTTCCTTCGGCCCGGTCCAGCCCTTGGGTGAGCGCAGCACGATCATCGGCCAGCGCGGCCGGGTTCTGATGTTGCGGTTTCGCGCATCGTCCTGGATCTGCTGGATGTGTTCGATCGCACGCTCGGTCGCCTCGGCCATGCGCTGGTGCATCGCCATCGGGTCGTCGCCTTCGACGAACAGCGGCGTCCATCCGCAACCGCGGAGGAACTGGTCCAGCTCCTCGTGCTCGATGCGCGCGAGCAGCGTCGGGTTGCTGATCTTGAAGCCGTTGAGGTGCAGGATGGGCAGCACGGCGCCATCGGTGACTGGGTTCAGCAACTTGTTCGAGTGCCAGGCGGTCGCGAGCGGGCCGGTCTCGGCCTCGCCATCGCCGATCACGCAGGCGACGATCAGGTCGGGGTTGTCGAAGGCGGCGCCG
Organism: Rhizobacter sp.; assembly: GCA_031363645.1. GTDB lineage: Bacteria > Pseudomonadota > Gammaproteobacteria > Burkholderiales > Burkholderiaceae_C > LMDS01. The sequence continues at coordinate 941 of JANLUW010000529.1, forward strand.
AAGGCATGGCTGAGCGAGTAGCCGAGTTCGCCGCCTTCGTTGATCGAGCCCGGCGTGGTCGGTGTAACGTGGCTCGAGATGCCACCGGGAAACGAGAACTGCTTGAAGAACTTCTTCATGCCGGCGAGGTCCTGCGTCACATCGGGATAGACCCCGCTCCAGGCGCCTTCGAGGTACACGTTGCCCACCAGCGCCGCGCCGCCGTGCCCAGGCCCGGAGACATACAGCATGCTCAGGTCGTACTTGTTGATGACCCGGTTCAGGTGCACGTAGATGAAGTTCTGGCCGGGCACCGTGCCCCAGTGGCCCACCACCAGCGGCTTGATGTGCGACATCGCCAGCGGCTCGCGCAGCATCGGGTTGTCGTAGAGGTAGAGCTGTCCGACCGACAGGTAGTTCGCGGCTCGCCAGTAGGCGTCGATCTTGTAGAGCAACTCGTGGCTGAGGGTGTCGTTGGTCATGGTTCGGAGATCCCGTTTTCGAGTGCCCGGATCTTGTCCAGGCGGCGCTCGTGGCGCGGAGCGCCGGAAAAGCGAGCGTTAAGGAACACATGGACCAGATCCGATGCGAGCCCCACCCCAATCACGGCGCCGCCGAGGCAAGCCAGATTTATGTCGTCGTCCTCGACGCCTTGGTGCGCCGTGAAGACATCGTGAACAAGCCCTGCGCGCACACCGGCAAGCTTGTTCGCTGCGATGGAGACGCCGACGCCACTGCCGCACAGTGCGATGCCGCGCGCGGTGCTTCCTTTGGCAACCGCCCGTGCAAGGGGAATGACGAAGTCCGGGTAGTCGTCCGAGGGGTCCAGGTGGTGGGCGCCGAAGTCTTCGACGTCGCAGCCCCAGCCGCGCAATGACCTCACGAGTTCCACCTTGAGTGCGTAGCCACCATGGTCGGCTGCGATGCCGACGCGCAGGGTCATGATGGAACCGCTCGCACGATGGACTCGAACGCCGCAGCCTCGAGGCTCGCGCCGCCGACCAGCACTCCGCCCACGTGAGAGAGGGCGAGGATGGCGTTTGCGTTGTCTGCGGTGACCGAGCCGCCGTAGACGATGCGCACGTCATTGCCGTCCGCACCCAGGTTGGTCAGCAGCCATTGCCTGAGATGCGCGTGCATGTTACAAATATCGGAGTTCGTCGGTGTGCGTCCACTGCCAATCGCCCAAAGCGGCTCGTAGCCGACCGCGCAGGCGGAAGCGGGGACTTCTGGTGGCAGGCTTCGAGCGAGCTGCGCCTCGCATGCGAAAGCGGCTTGGCCCGAAGCGCGCTGTGCCTGCGTTTCACCGACGCAAATGATCGCCAGCAGACCCGCACGAGCCGCAGCGCGCGCCTTGGCTGCCACCATCGCGTCGGTCTCGCCATGCTGTTGCCTGCGCTCCGAGTGTCCGACGATGACGGCCGTGGCCCCTGAGTCTCTCAGCATCTCCGCACTGACTTCGCCCGTCCGCGCGCCGGACGCCGCGTGATGGCAGTTCTGTGCACCGATGGAGACGATGCCATCCGCCGCGCGCGCAGCGCGCTCGATCAGGGTGAACGGCGGGCACACCAGCACGTCCGCGCGGGCCGGTTGTGCCTTCATCGACGCGCTGAGCGCCACGATGTCTGCCAGCTGCGCCGTCAACCCGTTCATCTTCCAGTTTCCGACAATCAGCGGACGCATCGTGTCGGCCGTGACGGGGTGTCAGCTTTCTGTTTCGGCATGGCCGTCCTCCCAGGGGTTTGGGGCTCATCGCAAGTTCTGCAGTCCAGCTTCAAGGTACGTCTTTCAGATGGGACGGTCTGTGCGCTGGGGAACATGGCGTGGTCGATTGGGGCCGCTGCGATTCGGGGGTCTGCAGCACCTGCAGGGAGCACTCAAATCGTCGGTTGGGTCTTTGCGCGCCGCGTGTGCGCCAGCGAACAGACGCAGAGGGTCGACAGCATGGACAGTGCTGATCAGAACCCGTCGTCGCACCGCCTTCGTCGGGGAACTGCATCCGCGCCGCCACACCGGCGCATTTCGCCGATGAATCCAAATCGGCATCCTGAAAGGAACAAGTCCCATGTTGCGCAGCATCAAAGAACTGGAGAACTACGCGATCAATGCCACCGATGGCCAGATCGGACATGTGAAGGACTTCTACTTCGACGACGACGCGTGGGTGGTCCGCTACCTCGTCGTGGATGCCGGTTCCTGGCTCTCGAGCCGCAAGGTGTTGATCTCGCCCATTTCGGTCCAGCGCCCGAACTGGTTGGAGCGGACGCTTCCGGTTTCGATCACCAAGGAGCAGGTCAAGAACAGCCCGAACATCGATACCGACAAGCCTGTATCGCGCCAGAACGAAGAGCAGTACATGGGGTACTACGGCTATCCGTACTACTGGGGCGGGGCGGGCATGTGGGGCGATGACTTCTACCCGTACGCGATGGTCCCGGGTTATGCCGGTTACGGCGTGGACCGGGTGGAGCGTGAGCGGGAAATCGAAGCGGGCTTGCGCGCGGAAAGGGCCCGTCATCGCAACGACGACCCGCACCTGCGCAGCTGCAATGCCGTCACCGGATACCACCTGCACGCAAGCGACGGTGAGATCGGGCATGTGGCGGGCTATCTGGTCGACGACGAGAGCTGGGCCATCCGTTACCTCGTCGTCGACACCAGCAATTGGTGGGTCGGCCACAAGGTGCTGATCGCTCCGGAATGGATCACGGGTGTGCAGTGGGCCGGCGAAACCGTGTCGGTCGACTTGAGCCGCGAATCGGTCAAGGGAGCGCCTCGCTACGACCCGGAAGTGGTGTGGAGCCGACAGCTGGACGAGAGCGTGTATCGGCACTACCGCCGTACCGGCTACTGGGCCGGCAGCACCGTACTCGAAAACGAGATCTGAAACTCGCGCCAGTGACTGTTGCTTGCGCGTAGTGGTCTTGAGTTGTTGAATCGGGGAGCACCTGAGATGAGTCCATTTAGCACGTCTTCCGACAGGTCGGGGTTCCGTGACCAAGCGAGTGCTTCCGATTCGCGCGAGGCTATTTCTGCCCCAGCTGTCTCTGCGGCGGCGGCCCTTACTGTGCCCGCTGCCCATTGGTGGCAGCGCTTGCGTCACAGGAAACAAGGCGGTGCGCCGGCGCAAGGTGCTCCGGTGCCCTCACGCGATGCGTAGTCTCGGGAATAGCGCCCTGGGACGCTATCAAGTTGGATAGCACCGATACGCCCCGGGTGCAGTTGCTGTCCAACGGCAGCTACCACCTGATGGTCACCGAGCAGGGGCTCGGGTTCAGCCATTGCAAGAACTGGGCGATCACACGCTGGGGCGAGGAAGCAGCCGAGGGCGGACTGGGCAGCTTCTGCTACCTGCGCGATGTCTCCAGCGGAACCTTTTGGTCAACAACAGCGCAGCCGGTCCACTGCGGGCAAGACCTGGTCGGGTCGACATTCTCGGCCGGCCGGGCGACTTTCCAGCGACGCCATGTTGAGGGTGCGCTGGACATCGCGACCCAGACTGACATAGCTGTTGCAGCCGACCATGACGTCGAGTTGCGTCGGGTCCGCATCACCAACCACGGCAGCATGGCCCGGACGCTCAGTGTCACCAGCTACCTTGAGATCGTCCTGGAAGGCTTTGCCGCTGACGCGGCGCATCCGGCCTTCGAGAAGCTCTTTGTCGAAACCGAGGTGCTGCCCGAATGGCAGGCCGTTGTCTGCACGCGGCGGCAACGTGACCCCGCGGAGCCCACACCGTGGGCGTTCCACCTCATGCTGCCCGGCACGGATGCCAGCGTCGAGATGTCGTACGAGACCGACCGCATGCGGTTCATCGGTCGCGGGCGCAGCACCGCGCGACCGCTGGCGATGGACACCGATGCAGCGCTGTCGGGC
>JANLUW010000561.1:0-29031 GCA_031363645.1 Rhizobacter sp.
GCGGCATGGCGTCTCGGCGGATGTCGAAGTGCAGGACACCGAGATCGGCATCGTCGGCCCGATGCTTGCGCGTGCCGCGGAGCTGAAAACCGATCTGGTCGTGATGGGTGCCTACAGCCACCGCCCCTCGGCCGCGCACAATCTGGGCGGCACCACTCGCGGTCTGCTGGCAGCGTTAACGATACCGGTGCTGATGTCCCACTGATTTGAAACGTCCGGGCTCCTCGACGAGCACCGCGCAACGACGCACCATGATCGAGCAAGCAGACCCACTGCGAACCCCACGTGACGTACTGCCGGACTGGGGCTGCGTGCAGATCAAACCGCCCGACCACCCCCAGACAGGAGCGAATTTCGCGATGATCGCTCCTGACGACCCTAAGATGAATCGCCTGCTGGCGGCCCTGCCCGCAGAGGCGTGGGCGCGCTGGCTTCAGCAACTCGAGTACGTAACGATGCCGCTTGGTGACGTTCTCTACGAGTCCGGAGGCACACTCAGTCACGTGTATTTCCCGACCACTGCGGTCGTCTCGCTGATGTGTGTGATGGAAAGCGGCGCCTCAGCCGAGATTGCCGTGGTCGGTAACGAAGGTCTCGTCGGGGTCTCTCTTTTCATGGGTGGCGAGTCCACCCTGAGCCGCGCAGTAGTTCAGATCGAAGGTCACGGCTATCGCCTGACTTCGCGGGTCATCAAGGAAGAGTTCAACCGCGCTCCGGTGCTGCATCTTTTGCTTCGCTACACGCAGGCACTGATCACTCAAATGGCGCAGACCGCCGCCTGCAATCGGCACCATTCTCTGGACCAGCAATTGTGCCGCTGGCTGCTGCTGAGCCTGGACCGCCATCAGGGCGATGAATTGGTAATGACGCAGTCGTTGATCGCCAGCATGCTCGGCGTGCGCCGCGAAGGCGTGACCGAGAGCGCCTTGAAGCTGCAGGAGGCCGGGCTGATCCGCTACGCGCGTGGCCACATCTTGGTGCTCGATCGTCCAGGTTTGGAGAGCCGGAGCTGCGAGTGCTACGCGGTGGTCAAAAACGAGTACGCCCGCCTTTTGCCTGCCCGGATATCAACTTGAGTTCCGCCTTCCCTCGTGCAGATCGTCGAATCTCCACAATGGACCGCAGACGTGCAATCGCGATAGGGTAGTTGACCAAATCAGCGCCGGACTGAAGAGCGCGCGTCGCGCACCACATGCGAAACCGCTGTCCAGCACTTGATCCACGTCAAGGCACACCTCGCAGACGGGGCGCACTCTGGACCTCCCCTAAACAAGATGGAAAGACAGTCATGAAGACCGACGCACAACTGCAGCAGGATGTCATTGCAGAGCTGAAATGGGAACCTTCAGTCAACGCCGCCCAAATCGGCGTCGAGGTCAAGAACGGAATCGTGACGCTGGCAGGTCACGTCGCCAGCTACGCCGAAAAATACGAGGCCGAGCATGCTGCCCAACGCGTCTCAGGCGTAAAGGCCTTGGCGATCGAAATGGATGTCAAGCTCGCGGGATCGAGCAAGAGAACGGATGCCGACATTGCGAGTGCTGTGCAGAACGTGCTGCAATGGACGACGTATTTGCCCAAGGATCATGTGAAAGTGATGGTCGAGGGCGGTTGGGTCACCTTGACCGGCGAAGTCGACTGGGAGTATCAACGGCAGTCGGCCACCATCGCCGTGCGCTATCTCATGGGTGTGGCGGGTGTCAGCGACCAGATCACGATCAAGAAGCCCAAGGTGTCGCTGAGCGCCGTCAAGTCGGACATCGAGGCGGCGCTGAAGCGGCGCGCGACGGCCGATGCGCAGAAGATCTCGGTCGAAGTCGATGGCGCGAACGTGACCTTGACCGGAAAGGTACACAGTTGGTCAGAGCGCGACCTGGCGAGGAACACGGCGTGGGGCACCGCCGGCGTGCAGAACGTCAAGGACAACATGACCGTCGCATATTGAGGGCCCTTGTCAACCTGGGGCTTTTGGGCCGCTGACGACCATGCGGTGATGAACACCGACCCCGGTCGCATGCTGCCTTCAGGCGTCTTCACCCTGCCCCAGCTCCTTGCCTGGCGAGTGGCCGCGACGCCGCTCGCCGAGGCTTATCGACAGTTCGATGCCCAAACCGACACCTGGGCAAGCATCAGCCGGGCTCAGGCCGGTGAGCGGGTCGCGCGCTGGACCGACGCACTTGCTCGCCTTGGTTTGCCGCGCGGCTCGCGCATCGCCATCCTTCTGCCCAACGGCTTCAACGCAGTATGGATCGACCAGGCGGCTCTGGCGCTGGCATGCGTACCAGTCCCACTGCACGCCCTCGACAACCCGGAAAGCATTGCCTACATCCTGGGCGACAGCGACGCCGCCCTGCTTGTCACTAGCTCCGACGCGCAGTGGCAGGCCATCGCGTCCCTGGGTTTCTCGTTGCCGGCTCTGCGTCACGTTGTCGTCGTTGAGCCGGAGATCGGGGCGACAAGTGCCGGTCACGCGCCTGCGCTCAAGACTCTGAATCAATGGCTTTCATCTGCCGACGACACCCGCTTGGCGGGCGCGACGCCTCAACACCCACCCACCGTGGACGAACTCGCCGCGCTGGTCTATACGTCAGGCACTACCGGCAAGCCGAAAGGCGTCATGCTCACGCATGCGAATGTGATGTCGAACGTCGGTGCCACGCTGGCCCGCGTGGCGCCTCTGCAGCACGACCTGTTCTTGTCGTTCCTGCCCTTGTCGCACACGTTCGAGCGCACGGCGGGCTATTACTTGCCAATCGCCGCAGGTTGTTGCGTTGCCTATGCGCGCTCGGTGGCGCAACTGGCGGAAGACCTGAAGACGGTGCGCCCGACGATCCTGATATCAGTGCCGCGAATCTACGAGCGCGTTCATGGCAGGCTTCAGGCGATGCTTGGAGGCTCGCGGCTGAAGTCGCGAATGCTCGAGTGCGCCGAGGCCATCGGATGGCGGCGGTTCTGCCGTCGACAAGGCCTGCCAGCGGACGGGCACGCCTCGAAGGTTTTGGATGAACTCGCGTGGCTGTTCCTGGAGCATCTTGTCGCACGGCCGTTGCTCGCGCAATTCGGCGGTCGGCTGCGCGTGGCCGTCAGCGGCGGGGCGCCATTGTCACAACCCATCGCGCACTGTTTTCTGGGCCTGGGCCTGCCAATCCTGCAGGGCTACGGCATGACGGAGACCTCGCCCGTCGTGGCAGCGAACGCACCGGACGACAACGACCCCGCCACCGTGGGTCGACCACTGCACGGTGTGGAGGTACGCATCGGCGACAACCTCGAGTTGCTGGTGCGGGGGCCCAACGTGATGCGCGGCTACTGGAAACGCGATGACGACACCCGCCGCGCCTTCATCGACGGATGGCTCCGCACCGGTGACCAGGCGGCGATCGAAGGTGGACGCATCCGCATCCTCGGCCGCCTGAAAGAGATCATCGTCACGTCGACAGGCGAGAAGATTGCACCGGCGAATCTGGAACTGGCGATCACTGCCGATCCGCTGTTCGAAATGGCCTATGTGTTCGGTGACAACCGGCCCTTCATCGCCTGCATCGTGGTGTTGAACCCAGCCCTGTGGACACAGCTTGCCGCAAGCCTGCAATTCGACCCATCTGCTGCTGCGAGTCTGCAGCAAAGCAGCGCACGCGAAGCCGCGTTGAAGAGAATCAGGTCGCTGACACGTGGCTTCGCTCAATATGCCCAGCCGCGTGCCGTTTGGTTGACGCTGGGGGTCTGGACGACGGAGAACTCCTTGATGACACCCACGCTGAAGATCAAGCGCAATAACCTGGCCGCGCACTTCAACGCGCAGATCGAGGCGCTGTACCGGCACCGCCCTTAGCAAAGCACCTGTTTTCGGCGATGCGGATGATCGCTTCGCAAGTGCGGTGGCTGACAACCCCCTCGGTGTTTCGAGGCCTGCCTTCACGCGAGTCCGGTTGGCTCTTCGACCTCCGGTTTGTCTCGCTCACCTTCCGTGGATTGATCGCGATCAACGTCGTTTCTAAGAACCGTCTTTAACGTCGGTGTTTTCGGTTGAAGCGAGGTGGTGGCCATGTATCCCATTCGTCAAGAGGCTTTGCCATGAGCGATCTCCTGGTCAAGCCCCGTATTGCGCTGGTCAGCGGCGGTACTTCAGGCATCGGGGCCGCCATTTCCGAAGCGCTTCTGGCGTCCGGCTGCCGCGTCGCCGCGAACTATGCGGACCGGCATGCCGCAGCCGACGCCTTTGCTACCCGCACGGGTATTTCAGTGTTCGCCTGGAACGTGGCGGACCTCGACGCGTGCCAAGCTGGCGTCGCCCGAGTCGAGGCGGCGCTCGGGCCGGTGGACATACTCGTCAACAACGCCGGGATCACACACGATGTGATGCTGCATAAGATGACCGCGACCCAATGGCGCGAGGTGATCGATGTGGATCTGGGCGGCTGCTTCAACATGTGCCGAGCGGTCATCGACGGAATGCGCGAGCGCCGCTTCGGCCGTGTCGTGAACATCAGTTCGGTCAACGCCTTGTCGGGTCAGGCGGGGCAAACCAACTATGCGGCGGCGAAGGCTGGAATGATCGGCTTCACCAAATCATTGGCGCTCGAAGGCGCCACGCGCAACATCACGGTCAATGCGATAGCACCGGGCTACACCAATACCGCGATGGTGAGCGCAGTACCTCCCGACGTGATGGAACGCATCTTGAAGGGCGTGCCGGCAGGTCGTCTTGCGACGGCTGCGGAGATTGCTCGAGGCGTCGTTTTTCTGGTCGCCGACGAGTCGGCCTTCATCAACGGCATCACGCTGTCGATCAACGGCGGCAAGTACATGTCTTGAGGAGTTCGAGATGACCCCGATAAAAGCTGCCGTCGTTTCCAACGTCGGCCCAGCGGTGCGCGTCGTCTCGACAACCGACCTGCGTGCAGGTTCGCGAGAGCCGGCCGCCAGCCCCTGGCTCAACGGCTCCGGCGACCGGGTCGTCCCCGTGAGCGACGTGAAGCCGGCCGGGCCGCGTCTGGAGTCTTGGGCGCTCATTGCCGGGTCAACCATTGCTCCCGCCACGGTGCTCGGCGCATTCATGGATTGGTGGACCCACCTCGTTGGATCCCCTGCAAAGCAGTTGGAGCTTGCCAGCGCAGGGGCCGAGCAATGGCGACGCGCGCGGGAGATGGCCGTGACCGGGACGACGGTGCAACCGCTGCCTCAGGACAAGCGCTTTGCCGATTCTGCGTGGCAGCTGCCGCAGTACCGCGGCCTGATGCAGGCCTTTCTGCTGGAAGAGCAATGGTGGCAGCGCGCGACCACCGAGATGCGCGGCGTCACCGCGCATCACGAACAGATGGTGAGCTTCGCAGCGCGGCAGTGGCTCGACATGACGGCCCCGTCGAATTTGGTCGTGACGAACCCAGTCGTGCAACGCCAGACGCTGCATGAATGCGGCATGAATCTGGTGCGTGGGGCTACGTTCGCACTCGAAGACGCCAGCCGCGATGCCGCCGACCTGCCACCCGCCGGGGCCGAGGCCTTCGACATCGGCCGCACTGTCGCGATCACGCCCGGGCGCGTCGTCTTGCGGAACCGACTGATGGAGCTGATCCAGTACGCCCCCACGACACCGACGGTTCACCTCGAGCCCGTGCTGATCGTGCCGGCCTGGATCATGAAGTACGACGTTCTCGATCTTTCGCCCGGCAACTCGTTGGTCCGGCACCTCGTCAACCACGGCTACACGGTGTTCGCCATCTCATGGAAGAATCCCACGAGCGATGACCGAGATCTCGGCATGGACGACTAGGCGGACCTCGGCGTGCGCGCGGCGCTGCAGGCGATCCGCACGATCGTTCCCGGCGCTACGGTGCATGCCACCGGCTATTGCCTCGGCGGCACGTTGCTGGCGACCGTGGCCGCCGCCCTCGGCCGCACCGACGGGACAGAGACACCGCTCAAGACGCTCACCCTTCTGGCCGCGCAGACCGACTTGACCGCCCCTGGCGAGATCGGCTTGTTCATCGACGAAGGCCAAGTTGCCTCGCTCGAGAACCTCATGGCGCAGCGGGGCTACCTGGACAAGAAGCAGATGCAGGGCACCTTTCAGATGTTGCGCTCAAACGACCTGATTTGGTCGCATCGGCTGCAAAGCCAACTGCTCGGGCAGCGCCGGCCGCTCAGCGACCTGATGGCTTGGAACGCGGACGGCACGCGCCTGCCCGCGCGCATGCATTCCGAGTACCTGCGCGGCATGTACCTGAACAACGCACTGGCCCGCGGCGAATGGCGTGTCGACGGCAAGCCGGTGCACCTCAGCGATATCCGCGTGCCGATCTTCAATGTCGGCACGGCACAGGATCACGTCGCACCCTGGCGATCGGTCTTCCGACTGCATGCTCTGACCAATGCCGAGCAGACATTCGTGATCACCACCGGAGGCCACAACGTCGGCATCGTCAATCCGCCGGGGCAGGCGAAGTCCAGCTATCGGTTGCGCACGTGGCATGCCGGCGACCTGCTGCTGACGCCCGACGATTGGCTGGCGGCGACCGAGCCGGTATCTGGCACGTGGTGGACGGCCTGGGAGAGATGGCTGCGCCAGCACTCGACACGCCGAGTGGCGCCGCCATCCATCGGAGCGGTGAAACAGGGCCTGCCGCCACTGGATGCCGCGCCCGGCCAGAATGTTCACGAGCGTTGACTTGTCAAGGCAGGGTGGCTCACGCGAAGCCGCCGGGAGAGCGTCGATCGCCTTGCACTGCCCGCCGTGATGCCCCCCTGCCTCCCAGGGCCTGCTCAAGATCCTACGATGCGCTAAAGCTTGCCAGAGCGCCCGCGACGGGGCGGTTGGCCCGTGTGGCAACGAATACAGATGTCCGGGGCGCCCTGCAACTTTAGGAATGCGCCGAGCACGCCGCGTGCCCGTCGCAAGGCTGCGGTCGCCGCTGTGCCGTGCGCCCCAATGCTCAGCGACAGTTTTCGCGGCCCCCGCTGAATGACCTGGAAGTCGAACAAGCCAGCGTCGACTTCGAGCACGGTGCTCAAGGCGAGCGGCAAGACTTGCACCGTGCGCCTCAAACGCGATCCCAGTTGCAACGTGTCGTCGCAGCGACCTTGCACGCTCAGCATCGGCAGTGCCGATCCGCAAGCGCACGGGCCGGCTTGCAGCGAGACACGGTCGCCGATGTCGTAGCGAATGATCGGCTGAAGATGATTGGCCAGGTTCTTGAGCAGGGTCGTGGTGCCGGCTGTCCCCGGCGGCACGGTGTTGCCGTGGCAGTCGACCGGCTCGAGGATGGCCCAATCGCTTTTGAGGTGCAGATAGCCGTGTCGGCATTCGGAGGCGAGCGAAAGAACTCCGACGTTCCGTAGCTGTTGACGACAGGGCAACCGAACGCATCCTGCACGAACGCACGCATGGCCGGCGAGAGCGTCTCGCCTCCGGTCAATATTTCCTTGGGCTCGATCTTCAAGCGGCCCGCCAGTGACTCCCCGGCCAGCAGGACGGCCGCACTCGGATAGGTCGTCAAGACCGTGGGCGCATGGGCCTGACGCTCGGCGACGAGGCGCTCGATGGGCTGCAGGAAGGAGACGCTCGAAAGGCTGTTCGACAGGACCGGATTCAACAGGCGCAGGCGCTCGATCGACTCGGTGCTCGCGAAGTGCCCACCGACGGCGCCGACAAAGACCACACGCTCGGCCATCATCCAGGGATCGAAGAGGCGCTGGAACGGCCGAAGGTCGGGTTTGCGCAACGCCTCGAGCGCGTCGTAGACGGCCATCGCCTTGGCGTCCTGAACGAAAACTCCCGGCTCGCCGCTGGAACCGGAGCTTTCCCAGACGATGTACCGACCGAGAAACGGCGTGCCGATATTGGCCGGTTCGGCGATGAACCGGCGCAACGCATCGAGGCGAACTTCTGGGTCGGTGCACCACTCGTCGAAGCAGCGCATCAATTCAGCTTTGCGCATGATCGGCATGTCTTGCAAGCGTGGCTGGGCTGTGCCACGAGCCTTAAGCAATCGTCGATACAGCGGCGATCGACGTGAAGCCGAGGCGAGCAGCGCCGCCAACCGGCCTTCCCGGAGTGCCGCAAGCGCTTCTGCGCTGGCGCGCGACGCCATACCCAGCTCCATCGCGACGGAGGTTGAGAGTCAAGGGTCGAAGGATGGATGCATGAGCGGCCTCGCAGCCATTCAGACACACGGCCCGCCTCGACCGCTTGATGTGACGCAAGCTGCAACGCAAGCGTGGCCTGACTCGACAAGGTCGAGGCCGATGCGCTGGTGAATTGATCTCGCGCAAACCGTCGAGTCACGACGCGGCGAGACTCTCCTTCGCGACCGTTCGTTCTGCAATCTGTCGGTGTCACGGGTTCAAGACGTCGCATGCCTCCGATGCCGCAACCACTCGCTGATGGACTTCGCCCACTCCTCCCGCGTCACACATCTGCAAACCCAGGTGCGGCGCTTTCTCGACGACCTCGTGCTGCCGACGAACGCGCAGTGGCATCGCTATGCGGCCACCGGCGCGTATCCGCTCGACGTGGTCGAGCCGCTGAAGCGCCAGGCGCAGTCGCTCGGCCTGTGGAACCTATTTCTCCCGGGCTTGCGCGAGCACGAGCCCGGCACCCGCCTGACCAATCTCGAATACGCGCCGCTGGCCGAAATCATGGGCCGTGTGGCCTGGTCGTCCGAGGTCTTCAACTGCAGTGCGCCCGACACCGGCAACATCGAACTGCTGCACCGGTTCGCGTCTAAGGCGCAGACCGAGCGCTGGCTCGACCCGCTGCTGACCGGCGAGATTCGTTCGTGTTTTGCGATGAGCGAGCCGGACGTGGCGTCGTCCGATGCGACCAACATCGCGACCCGCATCGTGCAAGAGGGCGACGCCTATGTCGTCAACGGCCGCAAGTGGTTCATCACCGGCGCCGCGCATCCGAACTGCCGGCTCGCGGTCGTGATGGGCTGCAGCGGCGAGGCGTCCGGTGCGCAGGCGCATGCGCGTCACACGCTGCTGCTGGTGCCGATGGACACACCGGGCCTGACCCTCGTGCGCAACGTTCCGGTGATGCAGCAACAGGCCATCGACGGTCACTGCGAGTTGCTGTTCCAAGATGTGCGCGTGCCGGTCGCGAACCGCCTCGGCGACGAAGGCGCCGGCTTCGCACTGGCTCAGGCCCGGCTCGGCCCCGGACGCGTTCACCACTGCATGCGCAGCATCGGCCAGTGCGAGCTGGCGCTCGAGTTGATGAGTGCGCGCGCTCTCGAACGGCGCGCCTTCGGCCGCGCGCTGGGCGACTTCGCGAACGTGCAGGACTGGATCGCGCACAGCCGGATCGAGATCGATCAGGCGCGCCTGCTCGTGTTTGCGCGCCGCTTGGCGGATCGACACGCAGGGCGCGGCCGCGGCGCGCATCGACGTCGCCGCGATCAAGCTCGTGGCGGCTCAGCTCCAGACCCGCGTGCTCGACCGGGCGATGCAGGTCTTCGGTGCGATGGGCCTGACGCCCGACACCCCGCTCGCGCAATTGTGGAGTTGGGGCCGGGCGATGCGCTTCCTCGACGGGCCGGACGAAGTGCACTTGCGCACCATCGCGCGCGCCGAACTCGCGCGCGCCAGGGCCGATGCCGGGTCGACCAGCCCGTACCTGCAGCGCTGGATGCCGCCCCACCCGGACGACCTGGGTACCTGAGCCGGGAAGCCAGCGAGAACGAACGCCTCGAACGATCCGCCACCCGAACCGCGAAGTACAAATGCCGATCGCCACGACGAACCGCCGTTTGAACCTCCACCCGGATGTCATCAAGCTCGGGCTGGTCAGTTTCCTGACGGACCTCAGCTCGGAGATGGTTTTCTCGGTGTTCGCGATCTTCTTCACCACGATCGCGGGTGGATCGACTGCTCTGCTGGGGCTGATCGAAGGGCTCGCCGACTTCTCGGCCTCTTCGTTGAACTACCTGGCCGGTTGGCTCTCGGACCGCAGCGGCAAGCGCAAGATTTTCAAGCTCGCGGGGTACGCCTTCTCGACGCGGGCCAAAACGATCCTGCTGGTGTCGACTTCAATCACCGGCCTGGGCGCCTTCCGCGTCGTCGAGCGACTCGGCAAGGGCTTTCGCAGGCCGCCGCGCGACGCCTGGCTGACCTCCAGCGCCGACCCGGCGAAGCGAGGTCTCTCATTCGGTGTGCACAAGGCGCTCGACAAGGCGGGCGCCGTGGTGAGACCGCTTGTCGCATACGGCTTGCTGTCGTCGATCGGCGAAATATCCGCGGGGTCTCGCACGCTCTTCTGGGTCGCCTTCTTTCTTGCAGTGCTCACCCTCATAGTGTTCACGTTCGTCAAGGACCGACCGGGCGCGCGCCACGAGCGCGAAAGCATCGACCGGAACTGGCGCCGTGTTCGTCAGCAGCCGATGGGATGTCACGCTGCTGTTCGCGGTCTACGGGCTGTTCTCTGCGATCGACGAGTCGCAAAGCAAGGCTTTCATTGCCGACATCGAACCGGAGCGCCGCGCCACGGCCATCGGCGTCTACAACTTCGTGACCGGTGCACTCTATCTGCCAGCCTCTTTGGCGGCCGGAGCGCTTTGGCTGATCGCACCCCGTCTCGCATTCGCGTTGGCCGCGGTATTGGCGCTGGTAGCCATCGCAGTGTTCGGTGTGTTTCGGCCCGCAGCGCAGACCCGGTCGACGACTGCTTCAAAACCTGTCCCCTCAAGCGCGGACTCAACCTGAGGCGTCTCAATAAGGGCGATCGCGCAGCCCGAGCCGATGAAACAACCAGGCCAACGGCATCTCGAGCATGAAGAAAAATACCGTGAGGGCGGCGATTTGCGCCAGCGTGAGCCCCAGGAGGCCTTTCACGACCAACAGCGGCAACAAGGCTTCAGGAATCTGATCAAGTCCTGTCGCGCGACTGCTCGGCTCGGCGCCAAGGCGACGCTTGATGAAACTGGCGATGGCGTCGCCCAACATCGCGCCGGCGCCGACCAGAGCGCCCACCGTGGCTGGCAGGCTCAGCACCACCGCGCCGAGCGAGGTCGCCGCGACAGCGACGATCAAGCCGCGAATCGTTTTCGACGAACCCAGCAAAGGATGCCCATCGAAAAATATCAGGCCGCCGTCGAGCGGCGCTGAAAAGCGATGACCGAACCATCGCTTTGCCAGCAGGGGCGCGGTGTTGGCCACGGCGAGAAGCAAAAGCAATCTGATGTCGCGCCAGATTCCGTCCATGCGTGAATCATAGGGAAGCTGGAGTCAGCACACCCCCGCTCGAAGACGACCTCGCCGACACCGGTGCTTAGCAAGCCCTTGCCTTGAATCACAGCTCGACATGGTCAGCAGGCTCATGCGTTGAGATAGCCGGAGCGTGCACCCTGCTGTTCTCGCCGACCCTTTCGTGATGGCGTGATGGGGCGATCGGTGGGTTGCGCCGCATCACGTCGCACGCTGCCGTGGCGTGCTCGAATCCACCCATGGAAACTGTCGACGACACGCCCAGCATGGAGGCCAAGTTGCGCTATCTGGCGTCGACGCTCGCACCTGCGGCCATCGGTGAACCCATAGGCCGCATCGAGACGCACATGTCGTGGCTCCTGCTAGGTCGCGAGCGCGTGCTGAAGCTGAAGAAGCCGGTGCACTTGCCGTTCCTGGACTTCACGACCGTGCAAGCGCGTGAACGCAACGCCCACGCCGAGTTGCTCGTGAACCGGCGGCTCGCACCACGCGTCTACCTCGGCCTGCTGGCGCTGCAGTGGGAGGGTGGCGTCTTCTCGCTGATTGCAGAAGAACAGCTGCCCGCGCCCGGCCGCACCGTCGACTGGCTGGTGTCGATGCAGCGTCTGCCAGCAAAGCGCATGCTGGACCGGGTAATCGCCCGCGGCGAGCTGAAACAGCACGACACCGATGCGCTGCTCAGCGTGTTGGTGCCTTTTTATCGGCATGCGCTTCGACCGGTTCTCGGCGAAGACGAATACCTCCGACGCCGGCGCGACGAACTCGCCGCGAGTCGCCACGTGCTCGCCAGTCCGCGCTTAGCGCTGCCGCAGATTCACGAGTTGCTCGACCGCATGGACGGTGCGATGGCGAGGCACGAAGACCTGCTGAGAGCACGCGTGCGCGGGCACCACATCGTCGAGGGCCACGGTGATTTGCGTCCAGAGCATGTTTGCCTGATCGAGCCACCGGTGGTCATCGATGCGCTCGAGTTCGACGTGCGCCTGCGCGAGGTCGATCCCCTCGACGAGTTATCGTTCCTGAGCCTGGAATGCGCGATGGCGGGCGACGCGGCCATCGGCCCGCAAATCCTGGCGCGCTGCGCCGCTGCTCTAGACGACCCGCCCCCGGCAGCCCTCCTGCGGCTTCACACCGCGCACCGCGCGCTGCTGCGAGCGCGCCTCAGCGCAGCACACCTGCTCGAAGCCGATGTCTGCACGCCGCAGAAATGGTTGGCCCAGGCCGGGCGATACTTGCAACACGCCAGAGCTGCGCTCGACGAACTCGATGCCCAGCCGGCGCACCGCGGCCGCTGAAGCGATCTTCGATTGCTCGGCTCAACGGCACCAGGACCCGTGGCTGGCAAGGATCGCTTGCGCGAACAGCGGCGCCGCCGACACGACGTGGAGCTTGGCGCGCACCGGGCCGCCGTCGGGCAGCCGGAAGGCGGGCACGCTGTCGGTGACGATCAGTCGCGACAAGGCGTCAGCCGCAAGCAGTTGCGGCGCCTTATCGACGAACAAGCCATGGGCCGCGCAGCCGATCACGTCCCTTGCGCCGGCGCGGCGCAAGGCGACGGCGCTTCGCTGCAGCGTCTCGCCGCTGGCGATCAGGTCGTCGAGCAACAGCACGGTCGCGCCCTCCACGTCGCCGGCCACCAGTTGACCGCCGCTCAGCACGCCGGCGCTGCGGCGCTTGTCGATCATCGCGAAGCCGACGGGACTACCGAGCTGCTCTTCCAGCGCCTCGCGCCACAACAGCACCCGCTTGACGCCGCCCGGATCGGGAGAGGCGACGGCGAGCGGACCCGCTGCGGCGATTTCCTGCGCCAGCTCGCCGAAAAGACGGTGGGCCGACAAGTGGATCGTCGGGCAGCGGAAGGCATTCTGGAAGGCAGCCACGTTGTGCGCTTCGAGCACGATGAGCTGCGACACGCCGACCGCCTCGAACATCTGCGCCACGTAGCGCAGGCCGACCGGATCGTGGGGCTTGGTCTGCTGATCCTTGCGCGCGTAGGCAAGGTAGGGCACGACGGCCGTCACCCGCGCGGCGCCGTGATCCCTCAGCGTGGCAATGAACATCAGCAACCGGCAGAGCTTGTCGTGCGGGCTGTCGGTTGGGCCGCCGTGCAGGCTGTCCAACACATAGACATCCGCGCCGCGCGGGTCAACGAGGGGCCGAAGTTTGCGCTCGCCGTCAGGGAACAGGCGTTCCTCGTGCGGCGACAGCGCGACATCGAGCGCGCCAGCCAGAGCCTGGGAGAAGGGGTCGGCGGGTGCCAAGGAAAACATCAGCATCGTCACCTCCATCAATTGTCGCCGGTCGGTCACACGGAGTTCTCACAAGAATCCACGACCATCTTCTCGCGGCCGGCAGCCGCATCCTTGATTTTCGACAAGGAAAGAGCGTACGGAGCTTGCGACACTTGCGATCGAAGATTTGAGAGGGGCTAAGGTGAAAATTCTGATCGCTGCCGACTACAGTTCTTATACGAAACGCGTGCTGACCTACCTCGCGGTGCATAAAGAACGGCTTGTACCGAACCACCACTACAGCGTGGTTCATTCCCTGCTCGCGGTTCCGGACCGGGCGGCAGCGTTTGTCGAAGCTGAGGTCGTCCGCAAGTTTCATGACGACGATGCCGGAGCGGTGTTCCAACCGATTCGGGCCTTCTTCAAGCATCAGGGGATCGAGGCGACCTTCGTCCACCCGGCGGGCCATGCTCCCGATTCGATTGCAAATCTAGCCGAAGAAGGCAAATTAGATCTGTTGGTAATGGGCTCGCGCGACCACATCGACCTCGTCAACCTCGGGCTCGGTTCGGTCGCGACAAAGGTTCTGGCGAAGTGCGCGACACCGGCGCTGCTGGTGCGCTGAAGGGATTTGAATCATGACCTATGGAACCTTGATGGTGCACTTGGAACTGGGGCGCTCTAATGCGGGCCTGCTGCAGATCGCGGGAGACCTTGCGGAACGCTTCCATGCGGGCGTGAGCGGTATCGCGGCGTGCCAGCCGATGCAGCTCGTCTACGGCGATAGTTTCATATCCGGCGATATCTATGAGCAGGATCGCCAGGAACTCGACAAGGAAATGAAGGCGGCCGAGGCCGAATTCCGACGTGCGCTTCAAATGCGTGCCGTGACTCTCGAGTGGCGCTCGACGGTGATGTTTACGTTGCTCTCCGACTACCTTGCGCGCGAGGCGCGAAGTGCAGACCTCGTCATCACCGGCATCGCTTCCGGCGACTTGTTTGATTCGTCGCGGTCTGTGAATACAGGCGATCTCGTCATGCGTGCGGGGCGGCCGGTTCTCGTCGTGCCAGCTGCCGCCGGCAAAGTCAAGCTCGACCGGGTCGTGGTCGGCTGGAAGGACACGCGCGAAGCGCGACGCGCGGTTTCTGACGCCCTGCCGCTGCTCAAATGTGCCAGTCATGTGGCCGTCGTCGAGATTGCAGTTGAAGAGGAGTTGGCTGCGGCTCGCACGCAGATTGAGGATGTCGCCGGTTGGCTCAATCGGCATGGCATCAAAGCGGAGTGCCTCACGTCGCCTTCGACCGGCGACGACGCAACCGCGCTGTACGCAATGGCTCAGGATCAGGGAGCCGACGTCATCGTCGCGGGTGCCTACGGGCACAGCCGCCTGCGCGATTGGGCGCTCGGTGGTTTGACCCGCGATCTTCTGCTGCGTGCGAACTGGTGTTCGCTCTTGTCTCACTGACAGCGGCGTGCAGACGCCGACCGAAAGTTGACCCGAAACCCGAGCTGATGCCGACTCGAACCTAGCCAGGGTGTCCTACATGACCTGCCCGGTTTTGTGACAGGTGCAGAACGATTTCATTGTGCTGAAGTTTCATCATGGAAGTCGAACTCAAGCTCCTGCTAATGCCAGCCGATGTGGCCGCCTTCCGCCGCCTTGCGATGCTTCCGCAATGGGCAGTGGACAAGCCGCATTTGCAGAAGTTCAGCACCACTTATTTCGACACGCCGGCACTGCGCCTCAAAGAGCACGGCATGGAGTTGCGCGTGGGTCGCGCAGGCCGTTTGTGGACAGAGACGCTCAAGGCCGGAGGCCGCGCAATTGCCGGGCTGCCCCAACGGCAGGAATGGGAAGCGAGCATCGACGGGCCAAGGCCCAACCTCGCGGCATTGGCTGCGCTCGTCCAGAGAGGCTCCAACTGGGAGAAGGTGCTCACGGCGCCAGCGCTGGCGCAGGGTATGGGGCCGATCTTCGACAGCGTGTTCCGCCGCACGGTCTGGTCATTTCGTTTGCCGCACGGCACGCTGGTGGACGTGGCACTCGACCAGGGTGAGTTGCGGCGAGGCCATGCACACGAGCCGATCAGCGAGATCAAGCTCATGCTCAAGGCAGGCGACCCGGCCGCGTTGTTTGACTTTGCCCTGCAGCTGCAAAACAAGGTGCGGCTGCGTGTGGCCAACCTCGGCAAGACCGCACGCGGCTATGCGCTCGTTGCACCGCAGCCCTCGACGGGGGTAAAGGCCGGCGCCGTCGAACTTGCCTTGGAGATGACTGTCGATCAGGGCTTTCGCGCCATCGTGAGCAACTGCGCGGCGCAGATGCAGGACAACGAATCCGGCGTCGTGAGGACCAACGACCCGGAGAGCGTGCACCAGATGCGTGTGGGCCTGCGCCGGCTGCGCTCGGCGCTGGGCCTGTTCGCCAAATGGGCGCCCTTGCCCGTGGTTTTGCAGAGTGAACTCGAGTGGCTGGCGGGTCAACTCGGCGCCGCGCGCGACGCCGACGTGCTGGCTGACACCACCCTTGCCAGGATGGCCGACGCCTGCCCGACCGAAGCGGAATTGCCGCCGTTGAAGCAGGCGGCATCTATGATCGCGAGGGCGAAACGCCAGCACGCCGCCGGTTCGGTGGCGTCGGTGCGCTATTCGCGGATGATGCTCGGTTTGGTGGCATGGTTGCACAGCTCACGCTGGCGCGAGTCGCCCGACGACTCAGCACGCCAGGCGCTCGCGGAGCCACTCGACAAACGCGCGGCAGAGATCCTCGCACGACGTCACAAGAAACTGCTCGAAAGTGGCAAGCGGTTGGAGCATGGCACGCCCGAGGACCGTCATCGCGTGCGAATCGCGGCGAAGAAGGCCCGCTACGCGGCAGAGTTCTTTCAGCGGCTGCGTCCGGCCCGACGCGCGAAGCGCTACATCAAGCGCCTTACCACACTGCAAGACGCAATCGGCTCGCTGAACGACGCGACCGTTGCAGACGGATTGCTGCGCCAAGTCGAAAAGTCCCATCCCGGTCTGGCAGACAGCACGGCGTTCGCGAGGGGGTTTCTTTGTTGCCGCACCAACCAAGAAGTGCGCGAACTCGCCGAACTCTGGGAGCAATGCAGCGCAATGAAGCCGCCGTGACGGGACGACTCTTGAGTCAATGTGGCTTTGCCACTTGCTTCAAATTCCCGCGGGGGACGGGCGCCGCAAGGCGGCGTCCTTGGGGCGTACTCAGGCGGCGTCGATCTGGCCCTTTTCGTACCTGACCTGGGCTTCCCAGCGCACGCTGGCGGTCTTCTCGTCCATTGGCAAGTCTTCTTGATGATGTCGTGCGACTCCGCGGACAATTTGGCTCTGAACCGGCTCGCGTCACTTCACCATGCTCACTCAGCGGCTCAGAGCTTGTTCCAGCTGCGCCTTGTTCATCCTGGACCGGCCATTCAGGGCCCGTCGCGTCGCCTCGGCGCGAAGTTGAGCCAACGTGCGCCTACCCGCACTTTGATGCGATCGCAAACCGCCGCGCCCGCTTGCCGGCATGTCGTTGATCGATGAGGCGCTCGCCTCCTCGGACTCGCTGTGTTGTGTCCGCTCCTTGTTGACGGTGCGTGCCGCAATCTCCGCGGCGACTTGTTCTCCCTTGCCGCGTTCGAGCAGGCTGTCCTTGATGTGCACGTACTGACGCTCGCGCTTTGCGCTCCAAGACTTTTGTGGCATGGTTCCTCCTTGGGCAGACGTTGGAAAATGCGGATGAGCGAGACCGCTGCCGGGCCTCGATTTGCGCGAACGAGACTCCTACCGGCGGCCTGTCGGAAGGCGGTTCTCGCACCGGATCGGGATGCTCCGGGTGGGGTGGATCACGCACTGGGTCTGGCCAACGCGGTTCTCGCACGGGATCGGGATGCTCCGGCTGGGACGGATCAGGCATTGGTTCCGGCCAAGGCGGTTCTCGCAGCGGATCGGGAGGATGTTGGCGTTGCGGATCACGGATTGGCTTTGGCGTCCTGTCGGGTGCGGGCGGCGAAGATGAAGGTGAACCTGAAGATGAAAGCGACGGTGGACGACTGGGTGGATCCTGGGCACCGTCTTCACGGTGCGGTGGCGGTTGCACACCGCGCATTTTTCCTGCGGCGTCCCGGATGGTCGTATCGGGACTGATGACTTTCACGTCGCGACTCATCAGGTCTTTCAACTGTTGCGTGTTCATTCTTGGAGCGTTTCTCGGGTGCGGTCGTCGAGTGCTGTCACTAGGCATGGTCGCGCAGTTCTTTAATGCCCGCCCGCTCGGCGAAGTGATCGCAGCAGGACATCTGGTCGCCCTTTTCCAGGCCGTGGCCGATGATGCGCACGCCGCAATGCGCGCAAGCGGACGCGAGCTTATGGATCGCGCATTCGAAGCTGTCGAACGTATAGGCCGTGTGCGGCCCTGAAGGGGAACTGCCGGACGCCGGTTGCGGTAAAGGTGCTCGCGCCGCACCAACTCGGCCTGCTCACGCTCGACCACCGCCGCACTTGCCTCGGGTTTGACAGTGAAGCCCCGCAATGGATTCATGACTTTCACACCGCCGCTGGCAATGGCACCCATGGCGAACTCTTCGTGGCCGGGTACACCGAGCTTGCGCACCACGAAGATGTCTAACGGCGCCCGCAATTCGCGGGCCACCTCGAACTCCACGGCAACGCGGCCGCGTGGCAGAGCAAGTACCAGCAAGCCTGCCCGACCGCGGTACTGCTCCAGGTGGATGGCCAATTCCTGACCAGCATGCCGCCGATCGCGAAACGGTAAATCGTCGGCTGTCATGCTGCGTACTCCAAAGAAGTCAGGCAGTGGCGCGACCTGCTCCAGCGCGCCCGCTACAACGAAGAAGTGCGTGGCGCCGGGCAGCATGCGGCCCAGGCGATGGCTGCAACGAATCGCCGCATCGACGAAGCCCACCCACACCAGGCCGTCGAGCAAGTGCGCCGGCACCGTTCGGCGCAGCCAATGTGGCGTTTGCCCTTCTGTCATGGTCGTGGCTCGGGCAGTACATATCAATCGAATCTGGCGCCATGTTGATTCTTTGTGCCATCGCCAATTTAACGCCATATCGCTCGTTGGTTGGTTGTCCTCCGTCAATGCAATCAACGGTTCGCTCCGCCGACACCATGAACGGAACGTCAGCGCTATGGTGCACGGAGCACGCGCGCACGCGACGCCCTTGCGCAACATCAAGGCGCACCGCGGCAAGCGCCCGAACAATCACCTGCCACTGACATAGGAAGTGCAAGATGATCCACCACAGCTTTTTCGTCCTCCTCGACCAAGGCTCGTAGTGTTCCGCGCGCAGCCATGCAGCCATGCAGCTATGCGGCTCGCCAAGGCGTTTGACTGTCACCTGCAAGGAGTCGCGCCGGTAGGCCTGTTCAACGTGCCGGCGGCTGCGAAAGCGACGACCCCACTTTCCGATCCTGCGGCGCAAGCAGACGCGCCTCACCAGCAGGCCGAGCAGTCCATGGAACGCTTTCGCAAAGAGTGCGGAGTAGCGGATGTCAAGTCGTTCGACGCGGTGATCGAGGAATCCGACCAAGCCTCATCGTTTGTGCATCACGCTCATTGCAACGACCTGACAATTCTGACCAAGGCCGATCCTGCCGCCCCCGATCACGGCCTGACGCAGAACTTTGTCGAGCAAGTCGTTCTCCACAGTGCTCGACCGACGCTGATTCTTCGCTACGCGGGCCGCTTCGACACCATCGGCACCATCGGCACCAACGTCTTGGTGGCGTGGAACGACAGCCGCGAGGCCGCGCGAGCGCTGTCGGATGCGGTACCGCTTCTCCGCCTGGCACGGCACGTTCATGTCGTGATCTGGAACGAGGCAGGCGGCGATGCCACCGGGGCCGAGCGACTGTGCTTCGACGCGTTGCATCAGTGGCTGATGCGGCATGGTGTCTCGGCGGATGTTGACGTGCAGGAGACCAAGATCGGCATCGTCGGCCCATTGCTCGCGCGCGCCGCCGAGCTGAAAACAGACCTGATCGTGATGGGCGACTATGGTCACCGCCCCTCGCCCTCACATAGGCTAGGTGGCACCACACGCGGTCTGCTGGCAGCTATCGCGGTGCCGGTGTTGATGTCGCATTCATATGAGCCCACCGTCGGGGCTCTTCGATGCGCGCCATCTGATCGGTTCCGCTGCATTTGAACGCCACCGCGTGCTACGCGGAACGGCGCCCGCCCGGAAGATAGATAGAGGAGCCAGACACGATGCGAATCCATGAAGGTAACGACGACCCTCTGCTGGGCGATGGAGGGCACGCCGCGAGGACTAGCAGGTGCGCGTGCGCCCAGGATATGAGGGCGCGGGTCGCGATGATAGGCGAGCTACCGACGGCGGCGCCGGGCTGGGGCCCGTGGCTTCGCACGGCGCTAATGCTTCCGCTCTTGATGTTGATGTGGCCGGCCGAACCAACGCAAGCAGCGCCAGTAGATCCCGTGTGGATCGACGCGACCGGCCGGCCGAATGTGAGCGCGCACGACGCCCTGCGATTGCTGGCCGACGCTGGCACCGACGGCCTTGCGCCTCGGGACTACCGGGCCGCCGAACTCGCCCAGCAGGCCGCGGCACTGGACGCTGCGCCCGGCGAAGCGTTCTCGCAACAGCCCGTATTCGAGCGCGATTTGGACGCCGCGATGCGCCGCTTCCTGCACGATGTCCATCTCGGCCGCGTCGATCCCCGCGCACTGGGATTTCGGGTGGTACGCCCGGGTGCCGCAGCGCCTGACTTTGCCGCGCTGCTGCGCGCCGCTGCCTCCGTACAACGCCTGCCGCAGTTGGCGGCCGAACTGCGGCCTCAGCTCGGCCAGTACGCGAAGCTGCGCGAAGCGCTGGCACGTTACCGCGTCCTGGCGGCGGACGGATCGCTTGGTCCCCTGAGCGTCGCAATACCGGTGAAGCGGGGCGAGCCCTATTGCGGCGGTGTCGCGCTGCATCGGTTGCTCCTCGCGGTCGGAGACTTGCCGTCTGATACGGCTCCACCCATTGACTGCACCGACACCACGCTCGCCGAAGGCCTCAGGCGCTTCCAGACCCGGCACGGACTCGCGGCCGATGGCGCGATCGGGCGGGCGACGCTGGCGGCGTTGAACGTTCCGATCTCCCATCGGGTGCAGCAGCTCGAACTGGCGCTCGAGCGCCTGCGCTGGCTGCCGGATCTGGGCGCGCGGCCCTTCGTCGGCATCAACATCCCGATGTTCCGGCTGTGGGCCTGGGATCCCGCCGCGCCGGCCGACGCTTCGATCAGCATGGGGGTCGTGGTCGGACGCGCGCTGAACACCCAGACGCCAGTGCTGATTGAAGAGATGCGCTACCTCGTCTTCCGGCCCTACTGGAACCTGCCGCGCTCGATCGTGCGCAACGACGTGCTGCCCGCATTGGCGCGCGACCCCGGCTACCTGCAGCGCAACGACATGGAGATCGTGCGTGGTGCCGGCGACGACGCCCAGGCCGTCGCCGCCAGCAACGAGAACCTGGCTGGGCTGCGCGAGGGCGGGCTGCGGCTGAGGCAGCGGCCGGGGCCCAAGAACTCCCTTGGGCTTGTGAAGTTCATCTTTCCGAACGACGCCAACGTGTACCTGCACGACACGCCGGCGGCGCAACTCTTCGGCCGGGCGCGACGCGACTTCAGCCACGGTTGCGTGCGGGTGGCAAATCCGGTCGCGCTGGCGCACTGGGTGCTGAAGGACCAGCCGGTCTGGACCCGCGAACGCGTCCAGGCGGCTATGGCGGGCACGTTGTCGCTGCGCGTCGATCTGACGGAGCCGTTGCAGGTGATCCTCTTCTACATGACCGCGATGGTGGTGCCGGCCGACCAGGCGCTTCACTTCGCCAGCGACATTTACGGTCACGACACGAGGCTCGCCCGCGCGCTGGCCAGCCGGCGGGTTCTGGCTTCGTTCTAACTTCGTTGACGATTGAATCGACTACCAGGACCGCACGCGGCCGGTATCCACCTGCACAAACTCCGATGCAGCGTAGTAGCCGACGCCGCCCGAGCGCATCGACCGTGCGGCATCGCGCAGTGTCGCCAGCGGCACGTCGGCCAGCCGGATGTCGATCGCCTGGCCGCGCAGATGCAGGCTGCCACCGGCCACGCCGCTGCTGCTCTGGCGCAGGGTTTCGTTGGTGGCGGGCGATCGGTAGCCCGAGATGACGTGGAAAGCTCGCTGGCTGCCGGTGATCGCCGCCAGCCGGTGCAGCAGGTCGAGCAGCGCCGGGTCGATGGTGCCGACATCGCCAGTGCGGAAATCGCGCAGCAGGTGGTTCACGGCCGACAGGGCGTCGGGCAGGTAGCCACCGGCGGCGAAATATTCGACGCTCAGTTTCTCGTTGGTGTGCAGGTTGTCGAAACGCAAAGCGCGTGTCGGGTCAGCGCCAGCGCGTACCCAGCCGGGGACGAGGATGAGCGCAGACGCACCCAGTGTGGTGACGAAGCGGCGGCGGGAGGGGTCGTTCACGATGGCGGGGCGTGGTTGCTGTACGCGCAGATGGGTCGTACGGGTCGCGGCAGCGGCGCGGTCTCCCACTGTATCTTGCTGCTGCGCCCGCGCCGGCCCGGCTGGCCGATCCGCAATGGAGGTGCAACCCGGCTGCGCTCTGACGTGTCAGGGAGACAGTAAGCATCGCCCGCACGTAAGTACCGCAACGAGCTGCTGCCGACTTAACCACGCACTCCGGTGCTTCGCAGCACTTTGCAGGGGCAGGCGCGAGCCGCACGCGCGACCCCAGGAATGCAGCGTGAGGCAGTCGCCGAGGTCGTAACGGACCAGCCGCTGCAAGCGGTTCGCCAGGTTGGTCGGTGGTGCACGCACATGCCCCACGCCCAGGTGTGCTCGTACTCGCGGGATCCTTGCGAATGCGCAAACTTCGCCGGGCGCATCCCGTGCATAAGCGACGCTCACGCGTGGCATTCAAGGTCGACCCGGCATGCCAGGAGCGACGATGGACGAGTTGCTGTATCTCCCGAAGCAGGTTCTGATCGGCCCACACGCGCTGGAAGGCGATCTGGTATTGCCGCCTCGCGCGCAGGCGCTCATCGTGTTCGCGCATGGCAGCGGCAGTGGCAGGCTCAGGCCGCGAAATCTTCAGGTCGCGCACGCCTTGAACAAGCAGCGATTGGGCACGCTGCTGTTCGACCTGCTGCGGCCCGAGGAGGCCCTCGAGCGCGCCAACGTCTTCGACATCGAGTTGCTCGGCCGGCGTGTGACCGACGCGATCGAATGGCTGGATCGAAGGCCTTCACTTGCTGCCCTGCCGCTCGGGTTGTTCGGTGCCAGCACCGGTGCCGCGGCCGCACTCGTGTCCGCAGCCGCCCGTCCTGAGCGCGTTTTCGCGGTCGTCTCGCGTGGCGGCCGGCCGGACCTAGCCGGCAATGCCCTGCCTCGCGTCGGCGCGCCGACGCTCCTGATCGTCGGCGGCGCGGACGCGGAAGTCCTGGTGCTCAACCGGCGCGCGCTTAGCCAACTGACGAACCAAAGCGAACTCGCCATCGTTCCGGGGGCCACCCACCTGTTCGAAGAGCACGGCGCGCTTGAGCGAATGACGCAACTGGCCGGGAACTGGTTCAGCGCTCACCTGCCGGACAACCCATCATCTTGAGCGCATCGGAGCCGGCTCGCCCCAGCGCGTGCTGGCAAAGTCCGCGAGAAAACGCTCGAGGTTGTCCGCCGGCAGGCCGTCGATGCCGGCGGCACGCGCGCGACCGCCCCCGCCGAACCGGCTGCACAGCGCATCGGCTCCCGTCGGCGATGCGAGTGCGCACGCACGCTGACCTCGTAACCGCCCGTACGCTGCAGCTTGAGCACCGCATGGGCGTGTTGCGGCTGGGCGTTAGCCAACTCATTGGCGAGGCAGCCGAGCACGCGCCGGCTCCACGCTGCGTCGGGCAGAACGAGCACACTGCCGTGCGCGTCTTGCCGATGCGGTGGCCAAGCCAAGGCCTGTCTCAGGTCGGCGCGGCGCCGGGTGTCGATCTCGTCGGCAATGCCTTCATGCGCGAGCATGTCGCACGGATCGCGGTAGCGCGCCATGACCTCATACAAGCGCGCCGGAGCGATGCACACATCGCTCTCGTCGTCGCCGTAAGCGTTGTAGTTGATCGCCTCGCCGAGCCGGCGCAGCCGAAGTCTGACGTCGCTGCCGATGCCGGATTCGATCGCCAACCGATCGGCGACGCCTGCGAGGTTGTCGCCGTAAGCACCAACCAGCGCCCAGGCGCGAAAGGCACCGTCAATGCGGCGGTCCACGAGCAGGCTGGTACAGATGTCGCTGGCGCAGTCGACCTGCACTTCGAGCAAAGGATCGGAGGGGATGTCGCCCACCGCGTGGTGATCGAAGTAGCGCACGCGCACGCCGGCACCGAGCAGGCCCAGCAGGGCGGCCCGATTGCGGTGCATCGACAGGTCGAAAACATTGACTTCGTCGCCGCCATTCGCGTGCACGTGCTCGAGCAACGCTATATCGCGTTTCAATGCGGTCAGCAGCGTGGCGGGCGCCGGCTCGTGCAGCCGCCACTGCAACGCGGCGCACAGTCCATCGGCGTCGCCATTGCAGACATCGAAGCGCTGCGTCATCACTTTTCCTGAAAATGCGGCGGTTCGTCGTCGGCCGGACTGCCGGTCTCGGCATCGATCCAGTCATCGACGCCGATCTCGTGCACCGTCTCCTGCGAAGCCTCGCCGGGCGCCAAAGCCTCGACGCCAACCGCATTACAGTCTGCCTGCGCCAGCTCATGACTCTCGAAGGGGCCGCCCCCCTGTTGGTTATCGGTGGCCAGCGAGTAATCGCCGTCGGGAGGTTCGACGACGTCCCGCGACGCGCCATCGATCACCAGCGCGGCCGGCGGGAGCAGGGCTGTCTTCTTGTGTGAGGCTCTCGCCGATCGGACCATGCTGGTACTCCTGTTCGTGTGTTCAAGAATCATGCAATCGCGTGCGACGGACTTGCGCTTTGTCAATGTTGCGATAAGGCGATGGCGGCAGCGTCGTTGCTCGCAATGGGGTCCGCAGCACCCCGGGACGAGCCCGCTCTTGGAAACAGCACGGCCTGCTTCAGCGCATGGCAGACGCCCCGGGTGCCTGCTCCTTCGGCGCGGTCACTTTCGGTGAGGGCGATGCGGGTTCGGTCTTGGGCAGCGGCAGCGGCGGCGCAGGCGGCTTGAGCTTGTCGCAAGATACGGTAGCGGACACTATCGCGAGGATCGACACCACAAGAGCAAACTGCTTCACCTCACGCCCCTTCGTCGAGAGACGACATGCCGAGGCGCGATTCGGCACAGCGACTCCGCCACGCCGAATCGACTCACGCAGCCCGCGGCGACCATGTGGACGGGCGAACGACCAGCGAACTGTCCCTGGCCTCTTGCACCGCTCTGCCGAAAGCCTGCAGCCGCCCCGCACAGCTACCGTCTTCGACCTCTCGCGATGTGAAGGCAGCGTTCGTCAGCGGCGGACGGCCGATCAACCGCGTCACTTTTGCGACGGCATTGGGCGCCCCACTTCCGCCCATCACCGAGATCACCGCGACGTCGCGCAGCGACGCGCGCTGCGCTGCAACGAAGCTGCGCATCGGCCCGGCCAGACGATAAGCCCAGATCGGCGAGATCAACACGACGGCGTCGAACTCGTCGAGATTCGGTCCGTCGTAGCGAATTTCCGGACAGCGGCGAAAAATCGAATCCAGCAGGCAACGCGAAGTGCCTCCAACGCCGCTTCGCGGAAAAGCGTCGCGCACTTCGGCCAAAGTCCATTGCCGCTGGGCAACCAGCAACTGCGCCAAGCGCCGCGACGTTCCGGTGTAGGAATAGACGACCGCCAGAATCTTGCTCATCATTCACCTCGAATCGATTGACCGCCTCAATATGGACCTCGCGTCGCGCTGGCGGTTGCGCCATGTCAAGCCAGGGTCAAATCGTTGCGCAACTCCCGCTGAACAGTGCGCGATGGTGTTCACGAACCGCCTGCGGCTCAGCCCTTGCTGAAGCCGACGGTCTGCGACAGCAGAACCTCTTGGTCGTGAGGAAGCCCCAGCGCACGGGCGATGGCCTCGCGGTCCATCCAGGCACGGATCACAGTGACCAAGCCGGCGCTGGCAGCGAACAAATAGACGTTTTGCGCAATGGCACCGGCCGCGACGCTCGCAAAGCTCAGGCGTTGCGCCACTGGCACCCGCTTCATCCGCGCATGGTCAACCATATAGACCAGGTCCAGCGGCGCCTCGTCGACGAAATCCTGGTAACCGGTCACTCGCCGCAGATCCTTCGCGCAGACGAACTCCAGCGCATGCAACACGGCGTCGAAGCGGTAGGCGCCTTCCGGCAACGCGACCACGATGTCGATTTCCCGCGCATTGAGCGCAGACGGCGCGGTGCGACCACCATCGCTGCGGTTGACTCCGTTGGCGGCCCACAGCAGATTTGACAGCAAGGCCAAGGGCAACGGATCGTTGCGGTATTCGCGCGAGGATCGCCGGTTCGACAGAGCTTTCAGCAGGCTTGCACCGCCATTGAGTTCTGGAGGCGGTAATTGAATCGTCTTGGTTGCGTCGCCATGCGCCGGCAGCGGACGCAGGGCCCCCATGGCGCCCAACACCAGTTTGGTCAACGTGTTCATCGCGGGCCGATCGACTGCTGCATGCCGGGCGTGCCGTGGGGCAGGAAGACGGGGCGCGGCCCCGCGCGAGGGATCGAAGGCCGCTCAACACCTTCGCGCGCGATACCCGTGCGCAACGCGTTCGCCAGAACACCCAGTTGCCCCGCCAGCGCCCCGAGCAGATCGTCGGCCGACACGAACCCGGCGAGCTGACGCTCACTGCCTGTGACCAGCAGGCGGCGCACACCAGCCTCTTGCATCACGGCAACCGCCTCGGCGATTCCGGCAGTGCCGGGCACCGACGCGAGGCGGCGGCTGGCCAGCTGGCCGACCTTGATGTTGGTTGGATTTAGATCGCGGGCGAGAATTTCAATCGCCAGGTCTCGGTCGGTGATCACACCCACCGCCTGTTCTTGACCGGCCGCGTCGACCGTCACCACGAGCGCGCCGATGTGATGCTCGCGCATCAAGCTGGCAGCGTCCCGCAACGAGACGCCTGCGTCGATCGTGATGACCTCGGGCTGGCAAATGGCGGCGATGTTCATGGTGGCTCCGGCAATGGTGATGCGATACGGCTACCAGCCGCTGAATCGATTCAAGCACTGCGAATGCACGGTCCGTTTGCGCTGCATCAGTTCAAAGTGTTTGAGAACGATGCAGTAAGCGCGTCCCTGCTTCGCCGCAAACTCGGGCTCCCTTGTGCGATCACGTCGCGCTTTGCGCGAGCGCAAGCACGCCGTTCGCCGCCGGTGCCGTAATGCGGCGGTCCACACCATCCGATCGGACAGTTCGATGACATCGCCGCGCGCACCCTTCGCATGCCCGGTTCCTTGAGGGGTACGCCCCATGCCGCTACTACCGCTTGCGACGGATCGTCCGCTGAAGGTTCTCTCGCTCGCCGGCGGAGGCTTCCTCGGTCTGTACACGGCAGTCGTTCTCGAGGGCTTGGAGGCGCGCGCGGGCGAGCCGCTGGCACGCCGCTTCGACCTGCTCGCCGGCACTTCGATCGGCGGGCTGCTCGCGTTGGCGCTGGCCTACGAGATACCCATGGCGCGCCTGGTGCGGCTGTTCACCGAGCATGGGTCTGCAGTGTTTTCCAGCCGCGCGTTGCCCAGCAGTGCGCTGGGCCGGCTGTTCGACCTCAGTCGCTCAGTTCGGGGGCCTAAATATTCCGGCGAAGCGCTGCGCGAGGCCCTGCATGCGGAGATCGGTGACCAACAACTGGCCGACGCCTTGCATCGGGTGGTTGTGCCTGCGGTCGATGTGGGCCTGTGCCAGACCAAGGTATTCAAGACGCCGCATGCACCGGCATCGCACGGTGATGGCCGCTTGCGCGCAGTCGACGTCGCGATGGCGGCATGCGCGGCGCCAGCCTACTTTCCGTCGGTGCGCATCGGGCGTCACATCTACGCGGATGGCGGCTTGTTCGCCGTCGCGCCCGACCAGGTGGCGTTGCACGAGCTCGAGCATTTCATGGGCGTCGCTCCCGGTCGGGTGTCGATGCTGTCGATCGGCACCGCCACGGCCCGCTATCGTCCTGCCGAAGGCGTGCGAGACGACACCGGTGCGGTCGGCTGGCTGGCCGACGGCAGGCTGATGCTGACGCTCATCGCCGTGCAGCAGCAGCACGTGCAGGCGATGATGGAGGACCGCCTGGGCGATCGTTATCTCCGGCTCGATGCCGATTGGCCACCCGACGCAGGCCTGGGCATCGACGTCGCAACGCCGCAGGCCGTGGACACCCTGAGCGCTCTGGCGCGAAAGACCCTGCTCGAGGTTGGAACGCACCGGCTCGTTGCATTCCTGCGATGAACGGCGCGTCGCCGCACCGCGATCCGGCAATCCGGCGCTCCACCTCACCATACCGTGATCCATATCAAAGGCTGCCTCGTGCAGAGGCCTAGATTGGAGGATGGCCCACCTGGCTTTGCGAAGAGACCGCTGCGAGCCATCCATGCAACTCCATTGAAAGAATTGTCATCATGAAAACAGACGCCGATTTGAAGACAGACGTGACGGCCGAGCTGGCTTGGGATCCGACGGTCAAATCCACCGCCATCGGCATAGCCGTAAAAGACGGCGTGGTAACGCTGAGCGGGCACCTGGAAACCTTCGCCGAGAAGCACGCCGCCACCCGCGCGCTCCGGCGTGTGGCCGGGGTGAAGGCGATTGCACTCGAACTCGATGTGAAGCTCGCGCACAACCACAAGCGCAGCGATACCGACATCGCCGCTGGCGCCGAGGAGGCGCTGAAGTGGAACACGCTTGTGCCGGTAGAGTCGATCCGGCTGACCGTCGACCATGGCTGGGTGACGCTGCAGGGCGATGTCGAATGGGACTACCAGCGGCGCAGCGTCGAGAAGGCGATTCGTCCGTTGATGGGCGTGGTGGGCATCAGTAACGAGATCACGTTGCGCGCCAGCGCCAAGGGGGCCGACTTGTCGCGCAAGATCCACGAAGCGCTGACGCGCCAGGCGATACGCGAGGCCAAGCACATCCAGGTCGATGTCGACGGCACGACGGTGAAGCTCAGCGGCACCGTGCATTCATGGCAGGAGCGGGACGCGGCGCAAGGCGTGGCCTGGTCGGCTCCGGGGGTACTGGCCGTCGTCGACGAGTTGCGTGTCGGTTGAGACCGAAAGCTCTGCAGAATCAGCGCAGGTGTTCGACACCATGACTGCCAAGCAGCTTTTCTACCGCGATGCCACACGCGCTGCGGTCGACGGAGGCACTGTCAACGGCGGTTGGGCTTCTCTGCTTCGACCCCGAAATTTCGCGATGCCGATCCGTACCGCGAGCCAGGAACACGCGCCGCCCGGGAGAACACCATGAGCCAGCCCACCCCACCCACTATCGAATTGCCGTCCGGTGTGGTGGCCCTGATTCCGATGCGCAACGTCGTGCTGTTTCCGCATGTTCTGGTGCCGATCAGCGTGGGCCGCGAGTTGAAAATGGGAAATTTTTTATTCCAACAATTTATG
>JANLUW010000615.1:0-1618 GCA_031363645.1 Rhizobacter sp.
AGGACACGCTGAGTGAGGATGCGGTTCGCCTGGTGGCGGCAGGCACCGCCGAACTCGCCGTGATCGGCGACAACACGCCAAGGGAAGGTCTGGAGACCTTCGTTTGCGATGTCGACGAAGTTGTGTTGATCACACCCGCTGGACACCCCTTGGCCGGCACCGCGCCGGTCGCGCTCGAGCGGGCGCTGGACTACGATTTCGTCAGCTTGAGTCGAACGGCGTCGCTGACCCGCAAGATCAGCGCCGCGGCAGAAGCCAACGGTCGCAACCTGCGCATCCGCGTCCAGGCACGTAGCTTCGACAGCATGTGCCGGATGGTGTCGGCAGGCCTTGGCCTGACGGTGCTGCCTAGAGCAGGAGCATCCCTGTACGCCGACGCCCTGGGGCTGAAGGTGATGGCGCTCGAGGGTTTCGACGTGAAGCGGCGGCTGTTGCTGGCCATGCGAAACCGTGCGGCGCTGTCACTGGCTGCGTTGGCACTCGTCGAGAGTATCGAATGCCGCGTGCAGGAGTGCCACTGGGGCGAATGACCGCAAACCGATGTCGACTTGGAGTTCCGCTTCGGCCGGGACGGTAAGTTCGAGGCGAAGCCCGACAGCCGTCCTTCGGCGTGATTGCCAGATTGTTCAGCGGCGGCTGTCGACCAGCGTCGCGAACGGGTGTCCCGGCCATCACCCAACATACGGGCAACAACTCCACAGCCGACATTCGCAGGGCAATTCGGCGCTTCGGGCGGGTGTAACGCCTCGCGTGCCGACACTTGACCTGCCTTCTGGACGGTAGTATCTTGAACGGATGGATAAACCATTTGCTCAATCTACGGTGCGCATCGCGAGCAACGTCGAAGCCAGGCCGAGGTCGCGGCGCCGGCGTGTCGATGGGGTCACGACCCGCGCACTGATACTGGAATCTGCTCGCCGACGCCTGTGCGAGGCGGGTTATGCCGGTCTCAATGTGCGTGACATCGCCAAGGACGCCGGCGTCAACCATGCGCTGATCGGCTACCACTTCCAAGGCAAGCAGCAGCTGGTGCTGGCGGTGCTCGACGAGGCCAACCGGCAGTTGCTCGAACGGCAGGAACGCATGTACGGCCAGCCGGCCAGCGTTGGTGACAAGTGGCAGCAGGCCTGCGATTTCTACGAGGAGGACCTGCGATCCGGCTTCGTTCGCCTGCTGATGGAACTCATGGGTGCGAGTTTCACCGACGAGACACTGCGCCGCGAGTTCACTCCCCGATTGCTGGCATGGACCCGGTTGGTGGAGACTGCCGTGACGGATTTCATCGAGCAGGCGGGTCTGGAACTGCCCGTCTCTGCTCGCGCGATCGCGTCTTGGATCAGCTGGTTCTGGATCGGCATGGAGGCCAGCATGACGCTCGGCATCACCGAAGAGCAAGGCCATCAGCGCGAGGCACTGGACGCCGTCACGGCCTTGCTTCGACGTCTCGAACCACCTGCCCTATCCCGACGCCGGGCACCAACCAAACGGAGCGCACGATGACGAAAGACTCTGCCGAGCGGCTTGCCATCGCGGCGGGGCCCTTGCCGGCGTTGGGCACGCTGAACGAGCCTTATCCCTTCGAAACCGTCGTTCCCGAGCGCGAGGGATACGTCGAGCG
>JANLUW010000622.1:0-1790 GCA_031363645.1 Rhizobacter sp.
ACGACGTCGACGGCGACCTCTTTGCCGTTGCGCCGTCCCGGAACGTTCTGGGCGGCGTCAGGGCCGGCCGGTGCAACGGAAGCAGTTGGATCCTGCGACTGCGATGGAGGCGGCATGCTTGGCGCAGAGGGTTGGGCTGTGGGCTTGACCAGGTGCGGAAGCGATGCCCGGTTTGCCTCTCGCCAAACCGTGCTGATGGTGACGTGCACGCCGGCATTCGCGAGCGCGATGCGGATCGCTTCGAGGGTGTATCCCTGAGCGCGAAGCTGCACGATCTCGGCGCCGAAATCCCGCGCCTTGCGCGTTCCTCGGCCAGGTCATTGGGT
The DNA here is from genome assembly GCA_031363645.1 of Rhizobacter sp. GTDB lineage: Bacteria > Pseudomonadota > Gammaproteobacteria > Burkholderiales > Burkholderiaceae_C > LMDS01. The sequence goes on from JANLUW010000622.1 coordinate 327, forward strand.
CGGGACAAGCCTCATCACCAACGCCTTTGTTCGGTCGGTGTGCGGCAGGTTGCCAATCTCTGTTCGCTCCTGGTCCGGAAGCCTTCGGTGCCTGTTCGCATTTGTCGCTCTTTTTCACTGGATGTTCGGTCGCGTCGCACTCGCATTTCACCGGTTGCCGCGAACTTTTCGGTCTTGTTCCTCTTGGTCAATCGTCGACGCTGATCGCCCGATCCAACTTGCTGAATTTGGGCCGAAATTCAGCAACTCGGAGGGTCGATTCATCGACAAAGATAAAGAAGAGGTGAGTGCAGAGATAGGCGCGGTGGCGCCGGTGTCTGACACGCTCCGCATGTCAGGAGGCTCGGGTGTGACACCCTCGTCGAGAGATCGAATCAGCGTCGACTTGCGCGGCTTGAAAGCCCCGCTGTTCGAGCGGGCGCATGCCCGGGGCGTCTCGCCTTCCGGACTGGTCCGTGACGCATTGATCGAAGCCCTCGGTCGGACGGAACCGCCGAGCCTTGATCACGTTGCGGCGCGCGCCTCGTTGCTGATGGAGGACCGAGTTAGGTTGTCGCTGCGCATGAGCCGCGAGGAGGCCACCGCCACCCTTGCGGCAGCGCGCCAGGCCGGGCTTGCTCCCGGCGCGTTTGTCGCAGGCCTTGTGGCCGGCGTGCCCGCGTTGCTCGGAGGTGCGAGCCGCGACGCACACATCGCGGCCCTGATCGCGTCCAGCGCCGAGCTCTCGACCCTCAGCCGCGACATCCACCAACTGACCTCGCTATTGCGCCAAGGCAATGTGCGCGCTGCGCAGGAATATCGCGAGCGGCTCGACACGCTCGCCGGTGACGTGCGCAGTCACCTTTCGCTTGCCGCTGGGGTGTTGGCTGACCTGCGGCCGCGCGGCCGACGTGCAGACGCACCGAATCAACCCGCCACCTGACCAACTGGAGAACCGCATGCCCCGAGCACCGAACATCGACGGCATCCTCATCCAATGGGGCGACCGACTCTTCTACCCGGGCAACCGCATCGTCAAGACAAAGCCGCAACCCAAGTTAGGCGCCAGCGCAGCGCGACAGCGGGCCACCGCGATCCGCGAACGCATCGAGGCGACGGTGGTGCGTCGCGCGCCGCAGGTGATGGTCAAGGTGACGGGCGGCGGGCGCGGCATGAAGGCCATCGCCGCGCACTTCCGCTACATCAGCAAGAACGGCCGGCTCGACATCGAGGACGAGCGTGGCGAGACCATGCGCGGCAAGGACATGCTGCCGGAGGTGGCCGACGACTGGCGCTTCGGCGGCACGTTGATCGACGACATCGGCGACAGGCGCGAAGCCTTCAACATCATGCTGTCGATGCCGCGCGGGACCGATCCGTTGACTGTGCAGCGTGCCGCGCGCGAATTCGCCCAGATCGAGCTCGCAGACCACAAATACGTGATGGTGCTGCACGACCACCAGGCCAACCCACACGTGCACATCA
>JANLUW010000630.1:0-14017 GCA_031363645.1 Rhizobacter sp.
GGTTCGCGCTGGCAGCTAGGCCAGTGTCGTGATGTCCCAGAACGCAATCCAGGAGATAAAGAACCATGGCAAAGATTGATCGCATGATGGTTGGTGAGTCGCTCGTCGGTGATGGCAACGAAGTGGCCCACATCGACCTGCTGATCGGGCCGCGCGGCAGTCCGGTCGAAGCCGCGTTTGCGAACGCGCTGACCAACAACAAGGACGGCTTCACTTCGCTGCTGGCGGTGATCGCCCCCAACCTCATCACCAAGCCCGCCACCGTGATGTTCAACAAGGTCACGATCAAGGGCGCCAAGCAGGCGGTGCAGATGTTCGGCCCGGCCCAGCGCGGCGTGGCCATGGCGGTCGCCGATTGCGTCGAAGACGGCACCATTCCTGCCGCCGAAGCCGACAACCTGTTCATCTGCGTCGGCGTCTTCATCCACTGGCTGGCCGAAGACGACAAGAAGATCCAGGACTACAACTACCAGGCCGTAAAAGAGTCGATCAAGCGCGCTGTCGCGGGTTCGCCGACGGCGGCTGAAGTCGTCGCGAAGAAAGGCACCGCGAGCCACCCGTACGCGGCGCACAACTGAGCCGGTTCGTCCCGAATCAGGCGTCGGGCATCCATAAAAAAACGACCGGGAAGCCGGTCGTTTTTTTTAGCGGCCGATCGGGTCAGCGGCCGCTCGGCACCATGCCCGAGCCGAGCAAATGCAGCACGGCGGCGGCGCGCGAGGATTTGTCTTGCGGCGGCACGTGCTCAACTCGTTGCGAGACCGGCGCCGTGCGTTCGATCTGCACGCCCACCGCGTGCACGTCGGCAAACTTCTTCGGCTTGACCACCTTCACGCGAACCCACCGGGCGCCGAACTCGCTGATCAGAATCTCGGCGATCGTCTCGGCGAAGGCCTCGAGCAATTGCACGCGGTGCTCGACCAGCAGGCGGCGCAACCGCTCGCAGACCACGCCGTAGTCGATCGTGTCGCCGATGCGGTCGGTGTCGCACGCCAGCGCCCGCGGTAAGCCGGCTTGCACGTCGATCACGAGCGGTTGTGGGCGGTGCAGCTCCGACTCGTGGATGCCGATCACGGTCTCGCCGACGAAGCCCTCGATGAAGATCAGGTCGAGCGGCGCGGCGTCGTGTTGCTGCGAGGCGGGCATCGCGGGCAGAGCGCCAGGCAGGGTCGAGGGTTGCAGGGGGCTGTGGTTCAAGGCGTGCTCCGGGGCGGACGATTTGGGGCGGTCGTCGAACATGTGCTTTCAATGCCGTCGTGCATTCGGTTGCAAAATGCGGGCCACACGCAGAGCGGGTCGGCTCTAGAAAGCCCTGCGTGTTTCAACCGTTGCGCGATGCGCGCACGGCGGGCCAAAATCAAGGGTTAGCCACCACGGCAGGCGTGGCAGACCGACCGGGAGACATCGATGGCGCTCACCTTGCGCAGTTCGGGATTGGCCGGCATGCCGGCGGATCGGCACGCCGATCACGTCATGGATGTGGTCAGAAGCGGCTTTCACGACCAGACCGACGATGTCGTCATGCGTTCGTGGAGCCGCTGCCTCAACGAGTACCGCCTGCATCCCGACAAGCCGCGCCGGCCGACGGTGATTGGCCGCGTCGAACTCGATGAACGGCGCGCCCGCCATGCCGACGTCATCAACTGCGCTCGCTATGAGATGACCACGCTGTTCCAGCAGCTCGCCGACAACGAATCTGCGGTTGTCTTGACCGACATCGACGGCGTCATCATCCACATGGTGTCGTCGCCCGAGTTCGCGGCCGAGGTCGGCCCGCTCGGCATGCGCGCTGGCGGCACGTGGAGCGAGGCCGCAGCAGGCACGAACGGCATGGGCACCTGCCTGGTCGCCGCGACCCCGGTCTCGGTGCGCCGCGAAGACCACTTCTTCACGCAGTTCACGCAGCTCACCTGTTCGGCCGTGCCGGTGTTCGACCCGTCCGGGCGGATCGTGGCCGTGCTCGACGTCAGCAGCCGCTCCACGCTGATGCAGCAGCACCTGCTCGTGTTGCTCGGCATGACCGCGCGGATGATCGAAAACCGGCTCATCGACCAGCGCTTCTCAGACGCCTACCCTCTGCACTTTCACAGCCGCCCGGAGTTCGTCTACACACTGCACGAAGGCAAGCTCGCGGTGGGTGACGATGGCAGCATCCTGGCCGCCAACCGCAGTGCTTTGTTCCAGCTGGGCCTGCAATCGGTCGACGAGATTCGCTCGCGCCACATCGAAGACCTGTTCCAGACATCGCTCACCGACATGTTGCAGCGCAGCGCGTCGTCGTCGTTCCACCCGGTGGTGACTTATCGCACCAACGCCGCGCTGCGCTTCTTCGCGGTCGCGCGCCGCCCGGCCTCGGACGCCGACGCACCGGCAGTGCCGTTGGCATCCGGCGCATCGGCTGTGCCTTTGGCTGCGGTGCCCACTCGCGCGACGGTTCGGCCTGCTGCCGCAACGCCTGCATCCACCTTCGCGGACCCGCGCCTGGTCGCGCAGCTCGACACCGCCATTCGCGTCATCGCCCGCCGCACGCCGGTGCTGCTGTGCGGCGAAACCGGCTCCGGCAAAGAGGTGTTCGCGCGCGCGCTGCACGACGCCAGCCCGCACGCGGCCGGCGCCTTCGTCGCGATCAACTGCGCGAGCCTGCCCGAGACGCTGATCGAATCCGAGTTGTTCGGCTACCGCGCCGGCGCCTTCACCGGCGCGCAGCGCACCGGGCGGCGCGGCAAGATCTTGCAGGCTGACGGCGGCACGCTGTTCCTCGACGAAATCGCCGACATGCCGCTCGAGCTGCAAGTGCGCCTGCTGCGCGTGCTCGATGAGCGCCGCGTCACGCCACTGGGCAGCGAAGAAACGCAGGTGGTCGACTTCCAGCTCATCAGCGCCAGCCACAGCCACTTGCCGACGATGGTGCAGGAAGGGCGGTTCCGCGAAGACCTCTACTACCGCCTCGCGGGCATCGAGTTGCAGTTGCCCACGCTGCGCGAGCGCACCGACAAGCGCGAGCTGATTCGCTCCGTGCTCGCGGCCGAGGGCGGCGCCGAGGTGAGCCTGGGCGCCGAGGCCGAGCGCCTGCTGATGGAGTACCCCTGGCCCGGCAACATTCGCCAGCTAGGCCACGTGCTGCGCAGCGCGGTGGCGCTGGCCGATGGCGCCACGATCACCCGCGAGCACCTGCCTTCGCTCACCGTGGGCCCGAGGCCGGCGACGCCTCGCCACCCGCTGCACGCACAGCCCGTGGTGAGCGGCGGGCAGACGCTCGGCGCTTCGGCCTCAGCGGGCGACGGCGCCAACACACCCGACGCTGCGCATGGCGACAATGCCAGCACACCGGTGAAACTCAATCTGATCCAGACCAACGAGCGGCAGGTGCTGCTGCAAATGTTGGAGCAGCACCGCTGGAATGTGAGCAACGTTTCCAAGGCGCTCGATGTCAGTCGCAACACCCTCTACCGAAAACTCCACAAGCTGCACATCCGCGTCTCGCACCCTGAGCCCGGTTGACGACCGCCCGGTAACTGCCGACGACGAGCCCGGTACGCCGCCGTCGTCCCCGCGCTCGCGCTTCGCCTGGTGCATCACCGGTTCGGGCCACTTTCTCGATGAGTCGATGGCACTCGCCGCGCGGCTGCCGAACGTCGACTTGTTCCTCTCGGCGGCTGCCGAAGAGGTGCTCGAGATCTACAAGATCAAGGTCGATGGCTTGAAGCCGCGCTTTCGCGTCTTTCGCGACAAGACCGCCAGCAGCGTGCCGGTCGGCATGTTGTATGACGACGTTTATCACACCGTCGTCATCGCGCCGGCAAGCAGCAACACGGTCGCCAAATGCGCGCTCGGCATCAGCGATTCGCTGCCGACCAACATGTTCGCGCAGGCCGGCAAGCTGGGAATATTGGGCATCGTTTTCGCGTGCGACACCGAGCCGGTGGTCGTGACCAAATCACCGCACGACTGGGTCACGCTGCGGCCCCGGCGCATCGAGCTCGATAACGTCGAACGCCTGCGCGCGATCGACTTCTGCCAGGTCGTCGCATCGCCCGAAGCGCTGGAGGCCGCACTCGCCGCTCGACTGAACGAACTCGCACTCGCATGGAACACATCCTCTTCCTGACCGGGCGCCTGGCGCAGCCGAGCCTGGAGCGGGTGCTGGCGCACATCGACGCCGCGCCGTTCACCTGCGAAGTGCGCGAGCTGGGCTTGCAGGTGGCCGCGCTGATGACGGCCGAGATGATCCGGCGCCGCGTGCCGATGCCGGTGGCCACGCTCGCGGGTGATACCGCGCCGCGCCGCGTCGACCGCATCATCGTGCCCGGCCGGTGCCGCGGCGACTTGGATGCGCTGTCGCAGCACTTCGGCATCCCGGTGCAACGCGGGCCCGAAGAAGTCAAAGACCTGCCGCGGTTTTTCAACCGTGCGGCGCAGCCGATAACGCTCGACGAGTACGAGGTCGCCATCTTCGCCGAGATTGTCGACGCGCCGCGCCTGAGCGTCGACGCGATCGTCGCGCGCGCCCGGCTGCTGCGTGCCGACGGTGCCGACGTGATCGACCTCGGCAGCCTGCCCGACACCCGATTCGATCACCTCGCCGACAGCGTCAACGCGTTGAAGGCCGAAGGCTTCAAAGTGAGCGTCGATTCGGTCGACCCGCAAGAGTTGCTGCGCGGCGGCCGGGCCGGTGCCGACTACTTGCTGAGCCTGACGCTCGACACGCTCTGGGTCGCCGACGAAGTGGCCGCCACGCCGATCCTGATCCCGCGCATTCCGACCGACGAAGCCTCGCTGCACGAGGCCGTCGAATTCATGCAACGCCGCGGCCGCGACTTTCTGGCCGACTCGATCCTCGACCCGATCCCGTTCGGTCTGGCCGCCTCGATCGTGCGCTACAACCGGCTGCGCGAACGCTTTCCCGAGGCGCCGATCATGATGGGCGTGGGCAACCTGACCGAGCTGACCGAGGCCGACACGACCGGCATCAACGCCGTTCTGTTCGGCATCTGCGCCGAGCTGAACGTGGCCGCGGTGCTGACCACGCAAGTCAGCCAGCATGCGCGCCGCGCCGTCAAAGAGGCCGATTGGGCGCGCCGCATCATGCACGCCGCGAGCCGCCACCAAGTGCTGCCCAAAGGCATGAGCGACGCGTTGATGACCGTGCATGCCAAGCACCCGTTCCCCGACACGCCCGACGAGATCGCGGCCACCGCGGCGCAAGTGCGCGACCCGAACTTTCGGGTCCAGGTCTCGGCTCGCGGCCTGCATGTCTACAACCGCGACGGGCTGCGTTTCGGGCAGGGCGCGTTTGAGCTCTGGCCGCAACTCGGCCTCGAGGCCGACGCTTCGCATGCCTTCTATATGGGCGTAGAACTCGCCCACGCCGAGATCGCCCACCGGCTCGGCAAACGCTATGTGCAAGACCAGCCGCTGGATTGGGGCTGCGCGGTCGATCGTGGCGCGCAAGACCTCGATGCGTGGTGCGCACCGGGGACAACACGAGCCGGGCGCAAGACGACAGAGGAGCCATTCAAATAAACGTCGCGTCTTCCACCGTCATTCCCTTTCGTCAAACTGAGGAGATCGATATGCGCCGCTTTTTTCTGTCCCTTCTTCTGGTACCGGTTCTCGCCTTGGCCCAGACGACGTTTCCGACGTCTTTCCCCGATGCGGCCGTGCCGTTGACGCCCGAGACGCTGAGGCAACGCCTCGCTGGCAAGACTTTCCAGATCAAGTCGGTGGTCGGAGCCGAGTTGCGGATCGAGTACCAGGAGACCTACGCCTACGTCAATGTCGGCGGTGCGAATGACTCGGGTAAATGGCGGACGGAGGGCTCATCGGTCTGCGTCGATTGGCGCAAGTTTCCACCGAGCTGCTCGGAGGCACGCTTGTTGGCCGATACCCTCTACATCAAGCGCGCAAGCAATGGGGAGATCGTGATGCTGCAGCCGAAGTGAATCTCTCGGTTGGTCGCACGCGCCCAGGCTGCTGTCGGGACTCCGATCGGGGGGCGTCAGCCGTGTGCCCGGTAGACTTTCATGGAATTACACCGAAGCGCCGCGTGACTACGTTAGTTAAAGAACTGTCGCAAAAGGCACGCGCCCGCAGCGCTGAAGACCGAGCGAACCTCGCCGAAGACATGCTTGCGTCGTTGGAGGACGGATCGGGCACAACCGAAGAAGCCGACGCTGACTGGGAGCACGAGGTTCACCGGCGCGTCGACAAGGTCGAGAGCGGCGCGGCCAAGCTCATCGCGGCAGAGGATGTCTACGCCGAAACCCGCCGCATTTATCAAAAGTGAGAGCCGTTCGGTTCCACGATGAGGCACGTCTCGAACTGGACCATGAGGTCGGCTACATCGCCGCCGTCACCCCCATGCTCGGTGAGCCAGGCTATTTGCGATTGCGCAGAATGACGGTGCCGCGTAGAAATGAGAACGAAGTGAACAACCACCCGACGAACGACGTGATTTACGAAACCGTGGTCACGACCCTCTCTGCCGACGGCACGCCGCATGTCGCGCCGATGGGCGTGCGCTACCGGGGCGACGAGGTGGTGCTGATGCCGTTCAAGCCGTCGGCCACGCACGACAACATCGTCGCCACAGGCGTCGCGGTGCTCAACCTCGTGACCGACACCCGCGTGTTCGCGGGCTGCGTCACCGGCCGCCGCGCGTGGCCCGTGCAGCCCGCGCTGCACATCCCGGGCGTGCGACTCGACTGCGCGTTGCGCCACGTCGAGCTGCGGCTGGCGCGGCAGGACGGCGACGCGCAGCGGCCGGTGATGCACATGGCGCGCGTTCACGCTGCCACGCACGCAGAGTTCATCGGCTTCAACCGCGCGCAGGCGGCCGTGGTCGAGGGCGCGGTGCTGGTCAGCCGCTTGCACATGCTGGCGCCGGAGAAGGTGGATGCCGAAATGGCGTACTTGCAAATTGCCATCGACAAGACCGCCAGCGCACAAGAGCACGAGGCGTGGGGCTGGCTGATCGACGCCGTGCAGCGGCACCGCGTTCTGATCGCAAAGAAAGCCCAGGCATGAAGATTCTCGTCAGCGTTCGCAGTGTCGAAGAGGCGTTGCTGGCAGCGCGCGGCGGTGTCGATTTCATCGACCTGAAAGAGCCGAGCGGTGGCGCACTCGGCGGCTTGCCGGTGGCGACGATTCGCTCGATCGTCGAAGCGCTGCGCGAACATGGCAACGGCGTGGCTGGCAAGCTCAAAACCAGCGCCACGATCGGCGACGTGCCGATGACCGATGCCGACCGCATCGCAGCGTGCGTCGACGCGGTGGGCGCGTGCGGGGTCGACTACGTCAAGGTCGGCATCGAGCGCGTGCCGCAGGCGCTGGCGGTGCTCGACATGCTCGCGCGCACCGCCTGGCCGGTCGTGCCGGTCTTCATCGCCGATCGCGGGTTGGATGCGGCCCATGTAGCGCACGCCTGCGCACTCGGCTTTCCCGGGCTGATGGCCGACACCGCCGACAAACGCGCCGGCAGCTTGTTTGATGCGGTGGGCGCGCCCGAACTGAAGCGCTTCGTGGCCACGGTTCGCGGGTCGGGAAAGATGGTCGGCGTGGCCGGTGCGCTGCGGCTCGAAAACTGCGCGTTGCTCAGCGAGCTGGCGCCGGACTTCGCGGGTTTTCGCACAGCGGTGTGCGACGGCGATCGCACCACGGCGCTCGACCCGCGGCGCTTGCAGGCGCTCGTCGCATTGATGCGCGGAGGCGCGGCGATGCGTGGCGGGGCGGTGGTCGAAGCGGGTTGAATCCCAGCAGCGCCGACCGGTCGTGCGGTCAAGCGTCGAGGTACCGGAGCACGCCCAACAGCAGCGCCCGAATGCGCCCGAGCTCGTTCTCGTGGACGATGTCGATCGGGAACGCGGCGGCGTCCGATATCGACTCGAAGCGCCTGTCCAGCACACCGGCCGCGGTCAACGCCGCCAGGCTGGCCTTCGGCTCGATCTCGCACGACTTGACGACCACCAATCGCTCGGCATTCATGCGCCGCGCGAGGTCGAGCGCGATGCTGTCGGAGGTGACCTCCCAATTCGTGTTCGCGTCCGGCAGATCGCGTTGCAGCTCGAACGGCAACCACAGCGCGGTGCGGCCGTTGTGCAGCACGCGGCGGATGTCGGTCTTGCTGCGCGCGAGTTGCAGCGCAGGGTTCAGGCCGTGCATCAGGTAGGCGGTTTGCGCCATCGCCAGCACCGCCATGTTGTGTGCGCTGAGGTCGCACAAACGCCAGTGCGCTTGGGCGCGCCGCGCTTCATCGGCGAAGCGGCCGCCGCCGCACACCACGGTCACGCGCCCGCCGCCGCATTGCGCGAGCAGGTCGAGCCATGCGGGCAGCATCGGGCTGGTGGTCAGGCTGCCACCGAGTTTGACGATCCACATCAGCGGTGGTCCCGGTCGAACAACGCGGCCACGGCCCCGCTCGGCGCGCACACCTGGGCCCAGGCCTCGGTGGCACTGCGCCCGCCGCTGGCGTGGGCCGAGATGCGGGCCACTTCGCTGCCGTAGGCCGCAAGGCGGCGCGGCTGGCTCGGCGTCGTCACCGAAACGTCAGCCGCACGCGCCAGCACATCGCGCACCAGAAAATCGCCGCACCCGGCGCTGACCACCACCGCGGCATCGCCCAATCGGTGCGCCTCGATCACGCGGCGCAATTGGCTGCCGAGCTCGCCGACCTGCGCCTCGCGCCACGCCCGTGCGAAGGCCGACCATGCCTCGGCGCTGCCGTCGCGCGCGTCGAGCCCGACCATGCGCGCGAGCCGCTGGCGGGTGGCGGGCAGGTCTTTGGCGGCGTTGTCGGCGCTCGGGTGCAGGTCGTGCGCCGGGTTCAGCTCAGCGGTCAGCCGGTAGACATCGGCGGTTGTCGCGAAGAACTCGTTCATCACGTTGTGCGGCGCGCCGCGCCAGTCAATGCGCTGCGCCAGCGCGCACAACGGCGTGCGCACCGCGCCCTGGTAGACGAGCTCGCCGTGCGCCAGGCGCTGGGCGTCGGTGCGGCTGCGGGTGAGCACGCGGCCGGCGCGGAACGCGATCAGGTCGGTCGTGGTGCTGCCGATGTCGACCAGCACACCCTCGGCCGTGCCGTCGCCGAAAACAAGTGCGGCATGGCGCGCTGTGGCGAGCCAGTTGGCCGATGCGATCTGCGCCCAGTTCGCGGCCACGTCGGCGCCGCGGCACCAGCCGGCGTCGCCGGCGTAGAAGTGCACCGCGCTGCGTCGATCCGACTTCGCCGACGTTGCGGATGGTTGCTCGAGCGCGTGCTCCAACGCCTGTGCGATGCGCTGCACGCCGTCTTCGCGGTTCGCGAACAGGTCGACCATCTCGCCGGTCATCGTCACGGCGTGTTGCATCGCGCTGAGCTGCGGCCAGCGCTGCCGGGCCGCATCGAGCGCGGTGTCGAGCTGCGCCATGCCTTGCCACAACGGGCAGGTCCACTGCGCGACATCGACGACCTCGCCGCGTTGCAGCACGCAGGCCTTCACGTGGGCGCCGCCGATGTCCCAGCCGACGACGGAGTGCATCGCGTCGGTGTCACGCATCGACATGGGCACCCACCGGCGCATGCGCCGCGATCACATCGGCTGCGAGGTTGCGCCCGAGCGCCTGCGACAAGCCGACGTAGGCGCAGGTGACGCGCGGGTTCACTTCGATCAGCACCGGCCCGCGTTGCGCGTGCCACACCAGATCGATGCCGACAAAGCCGCGCAGGCCCGGCATGGCGCGCCCGACCTGCTCGGCGAGGGCTGCCAACACAACGCTGCGCGGGCTCGATGGCGGCAATACGTTCACGTCGACACCGAGGTAGGCCAGCGCGCCGTCTGCATCGATCGACACGCGCTGCCAGTTCACGCTCAGCAGCTCGGTGCGCGCCGCGCTGCACAGCAGCGAAATGCTCAGCGCCTCGCCTTCGACGAACGGCTCGATCGTCGCCGGATTTCCATCATGCGCGCGCCGCGCTGCGTCGTGTCGCGCGGCATCGGCGCTGGCATGCACACGTGTGTCGATCGCGCCCGCGCCGTCGTCGGGCTTGACGACCCAGCGGCGGGTTTCGGGCGCGTGCGCGAAGGCCAGCGGCGTGGGGATCCCGGCCTCGGCCAGGTGTGCCAGCGTGGCCCGCTTGGAAGACGCGAGCGCAATCGAGGCCGCGTCGCAGCCGAGCCAACGTGCGGGGTCGACGCAGCGTTGCAACTGCGCTAGCAAGCCCTCGGTTTCCGGGGCGACGACCCAGACCGCGTCGTGTGTGTCGGCCAGGCGCGCAACGAAATCGGAGGCCGATTCACCGGCGCGCTGCAGCGCCGCTGTGGCCGGCGCGGGCACGGCCGACGCCTCGGCGCAGGTCGCGACCGTAACGGCATAGACTCCGCACGCGAGCAGATCGGCCACGGTCGCATCGCGCATCGAGGTGCCCGACGCCAGCAGTTCGCCACTCGCCGCGTCGCCGGCGGTCATCAGCCCGCCGCCGCTCAGATACTCGTAAACAAGGATGCGTTTTTTCATGTCGTTGAGCTGTTCATCCGCCGGCCCAAAGCGTCAGTCAAGTTCGCCATGAAACTCATTCCGGTGATCGACCTCATGCAAGGTCAGGTCGTGCGCGGCGTGCGCGGCGACCGCGCGGCCTATCGACCCATCACATCCGCGCTGTGCGCCAGCAGCGACCCGTTGACAGTCGCGAAAATTCTGTGCGAGCACTGCGCCGCCGACCAACTGTACGTGGCTGATCTCGACGCGCTGATGGGCGGGCAAGCGCAAACCGCGGTGCTGCGCGCCTTGCTGCACGCGGCGCCCACGCTGGCGCTGTGGCTCGACGCCGGCTTCACCGGGGCAGACGCTGCCGATGCTTTGCTCGCCGAACTCGGTGCCGACGCGTCGCGCGTGGTGCCGGTGTTCGGCAGCGAATCGCTCGCGTCGCGTGTCGAACTGCAGCGCTGCTTCGCCGCCGATCGAGAGGCACGTGAACCCGGCGCGACGCGCGACGGCCGACAACACACCGCGGTGCTGTCGCTCGACCGCCGCGATGGCCAGCGCCTCGACGCCGCAGGCTGCTGGGACGCACCGGCCCTGTGGCCGCAACGCGTGATCGTGATGACGCTGGAGCGCGTCGGCTCCAACGCCGGGCCCGACCTTGACACCTTGCGCGATGTGCGGGCCAAGGCGCCCGCCGGGTTCATCGTCGGTGCCGGCGGCATCCGCGACGACGATGACCTGGCGCGCGCCCGCAACGCCGGTGCCGGCGCATGGCTGGTGGCCAGCGCGTTGCACGATGGGCGCCTGGGGCGTGCCGCGCGCGAAGCGCGCGCCGGGCTGCCTTCGCAGGCTTGACGGAACCGTGGAGTCGATCGCGGGCATAGAGCGATTCGTCACACACGATTCGTGCCACCGTGCTGCTGCGGATCGCTTGCGATCACCGCGCCGGGCGCGGCCGGTTTCCCGCCTGTTGTGCCACACCGGGCGCGACACTGTGTATCACATCCGACGGCGCGCAGTCGCCACGAAAGGTGCGCACCCGACCGGCGTGCCGTGGCACATCGCTTGCGTGGCTCGGCGCGCATGACCGAAACCTCTCTTGTGTCGCCCCCCGCCGCCACGCGCTGGACCTGCCCGTTCTGCCTGATGCTGTGCGATACGTTGAGCGTGCGCACCAACACGGCAGGCGATGCCTTCGAGCTCGCCAGCGGTTGCTGCGCGGCGGCGCAGCGCGGCCTGTCTCAGTTCCAGCCCACGCCGTCATCGGCCTCGCCGCAAATCGACGGCACCGATTGCGATTTGGCCGCCGCGGTCGCTGCCGCCGCGCGCGCGCTCGCCGCCAGCTGCCAGCCGCTGTTCGGCGGCCTGGGGACCGACGTGGCCGGCGCGCGCGCGCTCTACCGCCTGGCTTGCGCGACCGGCGCCATCTGCGACCCGGCGGGCGGCGCGGCGCTGATGCACAGCGTGCGTGCGCTGCAGGACCGCGGCAGCTTCACGACCACACTGGCCGAAGTGCGTGGGCGCGCCGACGTGATCGTCTGCGTCGGCGGCTTGCCGTCGTCCGAGGCGAGCAATTTTTTCGCGCGATGTGGGCTGGGCGAGGGCTTGGTCGCGAAGCACCATGTGGTCGTGCTCGGCGGTTCGCCGGACGATCAGGTCGGGCTCGCGACACTCGGTCGGCACGCTGGTGTCACCACCGAATCGGTGCCACTGCACGGCGACGTGTTCGCGACCGTTGCCGTGCTCGCGGCCTTGATTGCCCAGCGCGCCGTGCGCGATGCGCCGCCGTTGTTGATGGATTTGGCGCAGCGTCTGCGCGCGGCAAGCTACGCCGTCATCGTCGGCGAGACCCGCTGCTTGCCCGAGCACGGCGCGCTGGTCATCGAGACGTTGAACCGCATCGTCGGTACGCTGAACGAAACCACGCGCGCGGGCGCGATGTGGCTCGGTGGCGGCAACGGCGCCGGCACGGTGAACCAGGTCTTCACTTGGCTTTCGGGCCTGCCGCTGCGCTCGCGCGCCGGCCCGCTCGGGTTGGAACACGAGCCCGTGTGCTTCGATGCCGCTCGGCTGCTAAGTGATGCGGCGATCGACAGCGTGCTGTGGGTGTCGAGCTTCGATGGCTCTGGCGCATTGCTCCCTTGCGCGGAGAGCTTCGATGGCTCTACGGCATTGCTCCCTCGCCCCCTTGGGGAGAGGGCTGGGGTGAGGGGTTTTAGCGAGCAGCGTGGCGCTTCACACACCCTCACCCCTGCCCTCTCCCAGAGGGAGAGGGAGTCAAGTCGAGAAACGCTCACGTCGGCTTCCAACCTGCCACTCATCGTGCTCGGCCATCCCGCACTCGCTTCCGCTGCAGCGCGGCCCGGCGCGGTCTTTATTCCGGTGTCGACACCCGGCATCGGCTCGCCCGGCCACCTGTTCCGCGCCGACGGTGGCGCGGTGCTGCCCCTCACGCCGCTTTACACCGACACCTTGCCGACACTCGCCGAAGTGCTCGACCGCATCACCTCAACCGTGCGATCGATCCGCACTGGAGCCACCGCATGACCATGCTGCGCCTGCGCGGTGGCCGCGTCGTCGACCCGACCCAACCGACGGACGACGTGCGCGACCTGTGTGTGCGCGACGGCCGCATCACGACACTCGACCCGCGCGACACGGTCGATGCCGAGATCGACATCGGCGGCTGCATCGTGATGGCCGGTGGCATCGACCTGCACACCCACATCGGTGGCGGCAAGATGAACCTCGCGCGCTTGCTGCTGCCCGAATCGCATCGCGCCAACGGCAACCCGATCGCGCTGCCGACGAACCCGCTCGAACTCGCCTCGTGCGGCGGCTGCGCGCCGGGCACGCTGGCCACTGGCTACCGCTATGTCGAGATGGGCTACACGGCGGCCTTCGAGCCAGCGATGATCGCCAGCAACGCGCGCCAGGCGCACATGGAAATGGGCGACACGCCGATCCTCGACCACGGCGCCTACGTGATGCTCGGCAACGACGAGTTCTTCCTCAAACTGCTGTCCGAAGGTGGTGAGAGTGAACGCAACTTCGAGACCATCCGCGACTACATGGGCTGGACGCTGAACGCCACCAAGGCGATGGGCGTGAAGGTGGTCAACCCAGCCGGCATCTCGGCCTTCAAGTTCAACCAGCGCAAGCTCGATGTCGACGAGAACCACGTGCACTGGCAGGTCACGCCACGGCAGGTGGTGCACACGCTGGCGCGCGCGTTGCGAGAGCTCGGTGTGCCGCACCCGCTGCACATCCACGGCAGCAACCTGGGCGTGGCGGGCAACATCGAGTCGACGCTCGAGACCATCCGCGCACTCGAAGGTTTGCCCGCGCACCTGACGCATATCCAGTTCCACGCCTACGGCACCGAGGGGCCGAAGAGGTTCTCGTCGGCGGCGTTGCAACTGGCCGAGGCGGTCAACGCCCACCCGAACATCAGCATCGATGTCGGCCAGATCATGTTCGGCCAGACCGTCACCGCCTCGGGCGACACGATGCGCCAGCACGCGCAGTCGGGCCTGGCGAGCCCGCGCAAGTGGAGCGT
>JANLUW010000061.1:0-1993 GCA_031363645.1 Rhizobacter sp.
CCCGTGGTGTGCAGCGCGAGCGCCAGCGTGCCGGCGAACGGGCCGAGCCCCGCCGAGATCAACAGCAGCGCGGCCCACACCAGTTCGGGCACGGCGCGCAACGCGTTCAGCAGCAGGCGGGTGGGCGCGCGTGCGCGAGCCGCATCACCCTCGTGCGTGCGGCTCGCGGGCAGCGCGAGCAGCAGCCCGCCTACGGCAGCGATCAGCGTGCCGAGGGCCGACATTGCGAGTGTTTCGATCGATGCGAAGGCGACCTTGCGAACGAACGCAGCCGACACGTCCGGCGGGAAAAATTCACCGACGAAGCGCGCCATGCTGCGCGCTGCGTCGAGCGACAGAAACGCGCGCCATTGCAGGTCGAGGCTCCAGAAACTCGCGACCACCAGCACGACGAGACCGGCGCCGAACCAGCACGCCTTGCAGCGCGCGTCGAACAACGGTGGCGGCAACCGATGTGGTGCGTTAGCGGCGACTTCGATCCGATCAGGCTTCATGCCAGCGCCCGCCGCAGCCACGAACTCGCGCGATCGGCCAGCGCCACCAGCGCGACGAACACCAGCAGCATCGTCGCGACCTCGCCTCCGGCAAACATTTTGGTCGAGTTGTCGAGCTGCTGCCCGAGCCCGCCGGCGCCGACGAAACCGAGCACCACCGACGAGCGGATCGCGCACTCCCAGCGGTACACCGTGTACGAGGTGAGCTCGGCCGCGTTCTGCGGCAACAGCCCGTAAGCGAAGGCCTGCAGCCTGCCGCTCCCGTTGGCCAGCAGGTTGCGCGTGGCGGGCGTTTCGCCACTCTCCAGGATGTCGCCGTAGACCTTTCCGAGCATGCCGCCATAGGTCAACGCGATGGCGAGCACGCCGGCGGTCGGGCCGAGGCCGACGACGCGCACGAACACCAGCGCCCACACGAGTTCGGGGATGCTGCGGAGCAGCACCAGCGTCCATCGCAAGAACTGCCGCAGCACCGCGGGGCCGGGCGCCATGCGGCCCGACAGCGCCGAGACCGAGAGCACGCGCGTCGACATCAAGGTGGCCGGGATCGCGATCACCAGTGCGAGCGTGATGCCGGCCGTGGCGATCGCGACCGTGCGCCAGGTTTCTCGCGCGACCAGCCACAAGAACTCGCCGCCGACCGCGGGCGGAATAAACGCGGCAAGGAACTGCAAGGTCGGCCGGCGGCTCTCGGCACTGAAAAGCGCCCACGGCTTGAACTCGGTCGCGACCAACATCGGCCAGAGCAGCACCAGCGCCGCACCGATCCAGAACACGCGCCCGAGCCAGGCCGGGTCGCGGCGCGGCAGCGCGGCGCCGCTCATCGGCAGTGCATCACCACGGGTCGCGGGGCCGCGGCGCTCGATGCGTCAGACGCGTTGGATGCTTCGGTCGGCCCGCCCGGCGCGCCGTCGAGCTCGTCCTCGTGCTGCGCATACAGCCGCAGCAGGTGATCGCGGCTGACCTGCGCGGTGGGCAGGTCGAACGCGACCGTGCCCTCGCGCAGGCCGACGATGCGCTCGAAGTGCGCGAGCGCCGTGTCGACCTGGTGCATCGTCGTCAGCTAGGTAACGCCGCGTTCGCGTGCGATGGCGATCAACGCGGTGATCGCCTGTTCGGCGCGGGTCGGGTCGAGCGCCGACAGCGGCTCGTCGATCAGCCACAGCGTTGCCGGCGCGAGCAGCGCGCGCGCGAGGCCGACGCGTTGGCGCTCCCCACCCGAGAGCCGATCGACGCGCGCGAACAGCTTGTCGGCGAGATCGAAGCGATCGAGCGCATCGTGCGCGCCGGCGATGTCGACCGGGTAGAACAGCGAGCGCAGGCTGGTGGCCAAGCTCCACGAAGGCAGCCGGCCTGCGAGCACGGCGGTGACCACACGCTGCCGCGGCGGCAGCGGCGGCGTTTGCGGCGCCATGAACAGCCGCCCGCGCTGGCGTTGCAGTGCCGCCGTGCTTTGCGACCACGCATCGGTGCCGCCCAGCATCACCTCGCCGCTCGAC
>JANLUW010000090.1:0-10015 GCA_031363645.1 Rhizobacter sp.
GGCGGGCTCGGCCATGGCACCTGCGGCCGTGGCGGTCACCACCCAGAGACGAGAAATCACGACGTCGACCAGATCGGCGAAGGCGCCGATGGTGCGGCCGTCGGCCGTGTCGTCGATTTCCGCGATGGCCCGCGGCGACACCAGCACCTGCGCTGCGCTCGACAAGGCCAACGGGTGCAGCGCGAAGAGGTCGAGCGCGTCGGTGCGGCCGAAGGTGGTGTGGCCGTGCGCCGCGACGCGCAAGGCGTTGGCCAGGTGGTCTGCTGCAGCCGGCCGGCCGCACAAGAGCTGCTGCAACACGGCCCATGAATCGGTGCCGGCAATGGGGGTGGCGGGCGGGGTCGCAGCCCGGTTTGCATCTGTCATCGCACACCCTCGGCCGGTGCTTGCGCGCCGAGACCGCCGTGCACTTGGCGCAGCACCGCGAGCTCGTCGAAAACCGTCTGGTCGCGCACGATGCGGCCGTTGCGCAGCACGTGGTGACTGCTGCCGGCCACGAGAATTTCACGTCCCGTGGGCGGCCCCCACGGGCCGGCGCCGGCATGGACGCCGCAGGCCGACCAGCGCAACGCGACGGCGACCTCGCCATGCGGCAGCGGGCGCGCAGCCCAGTGGTCGATAACCAGCGCGAAGCGGTGCAACTGGGCGCGCAACTGCACCAGGCAACCGACCCCATAACCCCGGCCCCAGCCGTTGCGGCCGGTCGGCCAGCACACCTCGATGCTCGGCGAGACCCGGCCCGCGGCCTTGCCGTACAGGTCGGCGCGCCAGGCCGCGTCGAGCAGCCGTGCCGGGCCGCAGGCGGGATGATCGGGGTCGGGCCACTGCGGCTCATGGCTGCGCACGCGGTCGATCCAGGCCTGCCGCCAGAGGTGACGCGCCGGGTCAGCCACGCGGTCGGTCTCGGCTTGTGCGATGGCCATCGCGCGCGGCGAATGCCCCATCTGCAAGGCAGCGCGCGCGTTGTCGCGGAACAGCCATTCTTCGACGATCAGGTTGTCACGCACCAGGCAATCGGCCACCGTGGTGGCCATCTGGGCGGTGTCCGTGCCGGCACCGTACAACGCATCGACCCCTTCGTGGGTCGAACGGCTGGTGATGCGATGCGAAGAGTAGAAGAGCCCGGGCGCGTCTTCGCTCCGGATCATGTCTTCAGCGATGACCTGCCGGTCGGCAAAAGCCGACAGCGCCGACAGCGTGCCTTGGACGACGGTTTCGATGCCGCTGCTCGGGCCGTCCGAAGTGCGCACGACGCAGCTCTCGGCGCAATGGCTGCGGCATAAGCCGATGTCTTTTCGTCCCCAGATGCGGTGGGTGCAGCGCACGATGTAGTCGACGATGTCGCGGTACATCGGCTCGAGACCCGGCAGTGCCTGCCGGCGCGGCCCTTCGGCCAACAGATCGGCCGCGGTGCGACCGACCGGCGAACGCACCTCGGGCAGCTGGTTCCAGGCCGCGGCGGTCATGCCCGAAGGATTCTCACGGAGCGCGTCGTCTTCATTGGTCGGTGCGAAAGTTCGAACATGTTATCGCTCGAACTGCATGCGTATGCATGAATGAAAACCCGCATGCCGCAGCGGCTTGAGAACGACACACGCGGTGGAGCGTGTCGCGTTGACCGAGCATGTTCAGTCACGCAAGCGGGCCAACAGGTCGACGTCCATCTGCAGCATCAAGTGCGGCAGGTCGATCAAAACCCAGTTCTCGGTCAGCAGCGTGCCGTCGTTGCGCCACCAGTCCATCACCCGCATGTTGATGGGCCGGCCCGTGGCCTTGACACCGAGATAGTCGCCCGTGAACGTGGCGCGCACGCTGGGCCAGCCGGTCGAGCCGACAAACGGCCCCTCGGCGATGCGCGTGCGGTGGCCGCGGGGCAGGTGGTCGGGGCTGCCGCGGTCGGGAAACGCATGCAGGAACGGTGCTTGATGGTGGCGCTGAAATCCACCCACGCCGCGCGTGCTTCCGATGCCGCCGGGCCCGTACCACATCATGTTCGGGTGCCAGTAGCGTGGCATGTCCATCGAGTCGAGGTTCTTGCCATCGAAGCGCCACAGGCCGGTGAACATGGCCAGTGTCAACCGCATGCTCTCGGTGCCGAGCGCCGGATCGGTCGGGCCGAGCAATAGGCCGTCGTGCGGGGCCGGGCCGGGCACCAGCCACTCCAGCCCGCCACTCGGCGGCAGGATGCGGCGCCCGGCCTGGCGCGCCAGGTCGACGATGTCGAGCAGCACACGGGCTTCGGTGATCCGGCCGACACCGTCGGGCCCCAATTGCCAGCGGTAGAACTCACCGAATCGAATCGCGGCGGGCTCGTCCGTGGCCGCAATGCCGAGCCATGGCTGCTTGAAAGTGCCGAGGTAGTGGCCGGTGGTCGTGACCCACCAGCCCTCACCGCGCAGCTCGGGCGGTGAGTGGCCGAGCACGCCCGGCGGCGGGCTGGTCCATTCGCCGCCGAAGAACAGATCGGTCCGACGCTCGAGGTCCGGGAAAGCTGCGAGCAGCGGGGCGTACAGCTGCCCGGCGACGGCAGCCGGGCCGACCAGCTCACTGAACGGATGCGACACGAACCACGACGCATCGGGCGCCAGTTGTTCGCGCAGCGCCGCCGCCATGTCGGGGCCGGGCAGGCGCTGCAGCAGTCGCCAGACATCGGCCTTCACTTGCGCCAGCGTGGGGTCGGGGTGGCTCGTCATCGCTCGGGTCCGGTCGTTGGTTGCAGGGTGCGAGTTGCGGATGCAGTGACTCGGTACTCGCGACGCACGATCGTTTGTCGGGGCCCAGCTGTACGGCAGCAACCAATTAGGGTTTCCCGCGAAGCGATTCTGCGCCGAGTTGCATACGCTTGCAACCGTGTCTGGCTGGCCGTGCCTCACCACAACCTTTTATCGCGCTTGGAGAATCACGATGATGAATGCGTCCCGTTTGGCGGTCACCCCGTTGGCTCGTGCCATGGCGCTGGCTTTCGGTGCATGGGGTTTGGTGGGCGCCGGTGCGGCGTTCGCACAGGCGGCCCCAGCCGCATCGGCCGCATCGGCCACACCTTTGGCCGACTCGGTCGAGTTGGGCACCGTCACCGTCACTGCCAACCGCCGCATCGAAGACCAGCAGAAGGTCAGCACATCGGTCACCGCCTTGTCGGCTGAAAAGCTCGCCGAGCGCAATATCTACGACATATCGCAGTTCGAAGGCCTGACACCCGGCTTCACCTTCGGCCGTTCGGGCTCGGATGCGCGTCCGGCCATGCGCGGCGTGCGCACCGAGGCCGTTCAGCAAAATGCCGACACCACCATCGGCTTCTTCGTCGACGGCATCTACAAGAGCCGCGCAAGCCAGGCCCTGGCCAGCTTCGT
This sequence comes from Rhizobacter sp., assembly GCA_031363645.1. Lineage (GTDB taxonomy): Bacteria > Pseudomonadota > Gammaproteobacteria > Burkholderiales > Burkholderiaceae_C > LMDS01. The sequence goes on from JANLUW010000090.1 coordinate 3,351, forward strand.
CGACCTGGAGCGCGTGGAAGTGCAGCGTGGCCCGCAAGGCACGCTGTTCGGTCGCAACACGTTCGGCGGCAACATCGTGCTGACCACCGCACGACCCGAGTTGGGCGAGACCAGCGCCGAGGGCAGCGTGCTGTTGGGCAGCTTCAATCGCTACCGCGTCGAAGCCGTCGGCAACATCCCGGTGGCGCCCACCGTGGCAATTCGGCTGGCCGGCGCAATCGACAAGTCCGACGGCTATGTGAAAAACGATTTCAACTCCGCTGCCGATTTGTTCGATCAAGACCTGCGCTACATCCGCGGATCGATTCGCTTCAAGCCCGACAACCGCTTCGATGCGTTCATCAAGATCGAGAGCACCGAGCAGCGTGGCAACGGCGCCGGCGGTTTCAGCTATTTCCAGAAGGGCACCTACCTCAACGGCACCTGCCGGCCGCTACTCAACAGCACCTTCTACGCGCTCAATGGCCGCGGCGGTTTGGTCGACGGCGTGCCCGATTGCACACGCACGCAAGGCATCCCGGGCGGCGCAGGTGTGGGCACCACGGCCGATGTGGGCCGGCCGATCTACAGCGCGGACAACCCCTGGCACGTCGAGAACGATTACCAGACCCAGCTGAGGCTGTCGGACGCGAGCATCACCGCCGATGTCTCTTACCGCTTCGACGCCTTCACGCTCAAGTCGATCACCGGCTTCTCCGACTTTTCGGTGCTGCGCACGGTCGACCAGGACTTCTCGCGCGAGTCCATCGCGATCAGTTACGAGCGCACCAAGAACAAGAGCTTCTCGCAGGAGTTGCAGGTGCTGTCCGAAGGCAACGGCCCGCTGGGCTACGTGGCCGGCGTGTACTTCTTCAAGGACAAGACGGACAACCTGGCGGTGTTCCAGTCGCTGCGTCGCTCGGTGGGCAACGGCACCGCGGACACGGCGGTGTCGCAAACCGAATCCACCGCGGCGTATGCGCAGTTGAGCTTCGCCCCGGTCGACGACGTCAAGTTCACCGCCGGCGGGCGCTACACCGTGGACAAGAAGAAGTACAAGTTTGCCAACCGCAACTCGGTGGTGCCCATCAGCGCCAACCTGGCCGACCCCGACCCGGTGTTCACCTCCCTCGACGACCTCGTGGCCGGTGATGCGGCGTTCGGCAGTGCCGGTTCGACGAACTGCGGCAATGCGGTGACGGGCTTTCCTGCCGGCACGGTGGCGCCAGGTGCGAACTGCGGTCGCGCCGGCAACAACACGTTCTTCGGTGCCACCTATGACCCGGTGCAATTCAAGAAGTTCACCGGTCGCCTGGCTGCGGAGTACAGCCTGAGCAAGAGCCAGCTGCTCTACATCAGCTACAGCACGGGCTTCAGCTCGGGCGGCTTCAACGGCAGCCAGACGGCGCTGATCACCGAGGCCACGCGCACCTTCAACCCGCAAGAGGTGACGGCGATCGAAATCGGCTCGAAGAACCGGTTCCTGAACAACACGTTGCAGCTCAACGTGGCGGCCTTCATGAACCGCTACAAAGACCAGCAAGAACAGCGGCAGGTGCCCGTGGGCCTGACCACCGCATCGCTGCTGTTCAACGCGGCCAAGTCCAAGGCCAATGGCCTGGAGGTCGAGAGCGAATGGCGCGTGACGCGAGAGTTCACGGTCGGCGCCAATCTCTCGTTGCTGGACGCCAGATACACCAGCTTTCCCGACGCGCCGGGGCCGATCGCCATCACCCAGCTGATCGACACGCCGGGCACGGCGGCCACCGTGGTCAATGGCGTGACGGTTGCGCCGGCCGGCCAGACCCGCGTGTTTGCACCGGGCTACAGCTGCGGGCTGGTAGACGGCACGGGCGTGGGCGGCGTGCCGCAGGCCTACGGCTGCGACCTCAAAGGCAAGAAAATTCCCTACGCCGCGAGCCGCTCGGGTTCGCTTTCGGCCGCATACACCTTCGGCCTCGGCAGCATGGGCAGCATCACGCCGATGGTGGTCTTCAACTTCAGCAGCGGCTACTACGGCCAGATCTACAACGTCGATGCCGAAAAACAAGGCGCCTACACCAAGACCGACCTGAAGCTGAACTGGAAGGTCAGCGACACGCTGAACTTGCAGGCCTTCGTGGACAACGCCAGCAACACCGTGGTCGTCAATCGCTTCGTGTGGGGCGGCGGCAGCACCATGCAAAACAGTGCCGCAGCGCCGCGCACTTTCGGCGTGAAGCTGGGCTACAAGTTCCTGTGACGGCGCAGCGCCCATGGCCAACCTGCGCATCCTGACCACCCACGTCGGCAGCTTGCCGCGCAGCCGACCGGTGGTCGACCAGATCTTCGCCCGTGAGAAAGGCGAGCCGGTCGACGAGGAGACCTTCGACGCCACCATGGCTGCCGCCATCGACGCCTGCGTGGCGCGCCAGGTGGCGGCTGGCGTGGCCATCGTCAGTGACGGCGAGATGAGCAAGATCAGCTACGCCACCTACATCAAAGACCGCTACACCGGCTTCGACGGCGACAGCCCGCGCCGCACACCTGCCGACCTGACCGACTACCCCGGCTTCATGAACCGCCTGCGCTCGAGCGGCGGCACGCCCGAGTACCGCCGGCCGTGCTGCGTGGGGCCGATCGCGGTCAAGACCCTCGAGCCGCTGCACAAAGACATCGCGCACCTGAAGGCCGCTGCCGCGCGGCACGGCGCGGCGCAGATGTTCATGAACGCCGCCTCGCCCGGCGTGGTGGCGTTGTTCCAGCCCAACCAGCACTACCCCGACGACGACGCTTACCTCGAAGCGCTGGCCCATGCGCTGCGGCACGAATACCACGCCATCGTCGATGCGGGTTTGATCCTGCAGATCGACTCGCCCGACTTGGGCCTCGGCCGGCACATGATGTACAAAGACCTCGACGAGGCGGCGTACCTGGCGCGCATCGAACGGCACATCGAGGCGCTGAATTTCGCGCTCGTCGCCGTCCCGGCCGACCGTGTGCGCATGCACGTGTGCTGGGGCAACTACGAAGGTCCGCACCACAAAGACGTGGCGCTCGCCACCATCTTGCCCACGGTGCTGAAGGCCAAACCCCAGGGCCTGTTGTTCGAGACCGCCAACCCGCGCCACGGCCACGAGTGGGCCACTGTTCGCGACATGCGCGCGCGGATTCCGTCAGACAAAGTGCTGATCCCCGGCGTGCTCGACACCACCAACAACTTCATCGAGCACCCTGAACTCGTCGCGCAACGTTTGCAGCGTTTCGTAGACGTGGTCGGCGCCGATCGGGTGATCGCCGGCAGCGACTGCGGCTTCGGCACCTTCGCCGGTTTCGGCGCGGTCGACGAAGACATCGTCTACGCCAAGCTCGCGTCGATGGCCGAGGGTGCGGCGCGCGTCACGGGCGGGTGGTGATGCGCGTGCTGACACTGTGTCCCTCGGCCGGTACAGGCGCGCACCTCGCGGCCACGCGCAGCGCGCGGGCGAGCGCTCGTCGCAAAGGCGGAACGGGGCTTGCTTTGTGGAATGGGCCGCCACCCGAACCGCATGCGGCCACCTCGCACCCATGGACATGTCCCAACCGGCCTTCGAAGCCCGTCACGTCGATTCCCTGCCATCGGTGACGGTTTGTGCGCCAGGTCGCCTGCACCTCGGCTTTTTCGACCCCGCGGGGACGCTCGGTCGCTCGTTCGGCAGCCTGGGCCTGGTGATCGACGGCTTCGAGACCGAGGTTTCGCTAGCCGCCGTCGCCGAGAGTCGCGTCACTGCGGCCGGCGTTGCCGAGCGGGCCGAAAGAGAGCGTGCGCGCGATTACCTTGATCGGCTGCAACAGCACAGCGGGCGACACCAACCGCTGCACCTGACGCTGCGCCGCGTGTTGCCTGCGCACGCTGGCTTCGGCTCCGGCACGCAACTCGCGCTCGCCATCGCCCGCGCATTCGCGGCGTGGCATGGGCTCGATGTGGCCACGCCCGTGCTGGCGCAGTGGCTGGGCCGCGGTGCGCGTTCGGGCATCGGCATCGCGGGGTTCGATCACGGCGGCTTGCTGGTCGACGGCGGGCCGGGCATCGCAATTGCAACGGGCGCAACGAACACATTGGCGCCACTGTTGGCCCGCCTGCCGTTGCCCGACGCGTGGCGGGTACTGGTGATTCAACACAAGACCGAACGCGGCCTCTCGGGCGACGACGAGCGCCGCGCGATCGCCACGCTGGCGCCGTTGCCGCAGGCGCTCGCGGCCGACATCTGCCACCAGGTGCTGATGCGCGTGCTGCCCGGCGCGGCCAGCGCCGAGTTCGCACCGTTCGCGGCCGGCATCAATCGCATTCAAGACGTGCTGGGCGAACACTTCGCGCCTGCGCAGGGCGGCAGCCGCTACACGAGCGCGGCGGTCGGGCGGTTGATGCAATGGATCGCCGCCGCCGGCCACGGCGCCGCGGTCGGCCAAAGTTCATGGGGGCCCACCGGCTTCGCGATCCTGCCGTCGCAGGCAGAGGCCGAAGCCGTGCTCGCCGCCGCGCGCGCGGACCGTGTGATCGCCGTCGACCTCACCCTGAACATCGTGGCCGGCCGCAATCGCGGTGCCACGTTGATCGACTCGCGCCACGCGCGCTGAATGCCTGCTCGACCCGTCGCTTCGCTGCTCGTCACACCCAAAGGTTCCATGGAACGCCCCTACATCCTTCACATGTTCACGCCGGGCCGCCAGATGAGCCCGTTCGACATCAACATGGCGGCAGACGCCGGCTACCAGATCATCGTGCCGTACTGCGAGGTCGGGCCCGACGCGATTGGCGGGCTGACGCAAGACACGGTCTTTTCGCGCGGGCCGAAGGGCGTGTCACGCACCGGCATCTTCATCGGCGGGCGTGACGCGCTGCTCGCCGCCGACATGCTGGAACGCTCGAAGGCGTCGATGGTCAAACCGTTTGTTGTCTCGCTGATGGCCGATCCGAGCGGTGCGTACACCACGGCGGCGGCGATGCTCGCGTGTGTCGAGTCGGCATTGCAGCGCCACCACGCGCAGGCACTCGCGGGGCAGCGGGTGGTGATCCTCGGTGGCACCGGGCCGGTGGGCCGCATCGCCGGGGTGATCGCCGCCGGCGCGGGCGCCGAAGTGTTTCTGTCGAGCCGCAACGGGATCGAGGCGGCCGAGGCCGCGGCCGTCGAGACCGGCACGCGCTTCGGCGTCACGTTGCACGGCATCTCGGGCGCCGACCCGGCCGCAGTGCGCACCTCGCTCGCTGGCGCCGACGTGCTGCTCGCTTGCGCGGCCGCGGGCGTGCAGGTGGTCTCGGTCGAGACGCTTGCGTTGGCGACGCGGCTGAAGGTCGCGGCGGATGTGAATGCGGTGCCGCCCGAAGGCATCGCCGGTGTCGGCGTGATGGATGACGGCGCGGTGCTCGCTGGTACCGCAGCAGTCGGCATCGGCGCGCTCGCCGTCGGCAACGTCAAGTACCAGACCCAGCACCGCATGCTGCTGCGCATGCAGCAAGCCGAGAGGGCGGTGATGCTGAGTTTTGCGGAGGCGTTCGCGGTGGCGCGCGAATTTATCGCTGAAAAGTCGGCCGAGAAGTCAGCCGAAAAATCCGCTGGCAAATCGGCCTGAGACACGGCGCTCGATGACCCTGCTCGCCGTCGCCGCGCTCAGCGCCCGCATGCTGGCCGAGGCAGCACGCGACGATGGTTTCGAAGTCGTCTCGCTCGATCTCTTCGGCGATGCCGACACGCGGCGCGCTTGCGCGCAGTGGATGCCGATCGGCGCACAGTCATTGCTGCGCATCGACCCTGCGCTGCTGCTCGCGGCGCTGACCACATTGGCGCTTCGCGGCGACGTGAGCGGCTGGATCGCCGGCAGCGGATTCGAGTGCCAGCCCGATTTGCTCGCGCGCGGTGCGGCCCTGTTGCCGTTGATCGGCACACCCGCCGACGCGGTGCGGCGGGTGCGTGACCCGAACACGTTCTTCGATGTGCTCGATGGGTTCGGCATCCCACACCCGCCGATCAGCATGTCGGTGCCGGCCGATGCGGCCGGCTGGCTGTTGAAAGACGCGCAGGGTTGCGGCGGCTGGCACATCCGGTCGGCGGCGTCTTCCGAGTCGGTGCCCGCACACCACTACTTTCAGCGCGAGGTCGCCGGCACGCCGATGTCGGCCACCTTCATCGCGAACGGCAGCGATGCCTGCGTGCTCGGCTTCAACCGGCTCACCGTGCGGCGCTTCGGCGCGCAGCCGTTCGTGTACTGCGGCGCCATCGGCCCGGTGCCGCTGCTGCCCGACGTGGCGCAGCGCGTCGCTGCCGCCGTTCGCGCGCTGGTCGCGGCATTCGAACTTCGAGGCCTCGGCAGCCTCGATTTCATGTTCGACGGCACGGCGTTCAGCGTCCTCGAAATCAACCCGCGGCCGCCCGCCAGCATCGCGCTGTACGGCAGCCACCACCTCGTCGAGGCGCACCTGCGGGCTTGCCTGCACGACGAGTTGCCACCCGATGCGTTCGCCGAGTCGGACGGCACTGTGCACGGCACCGAAATCGTCTTCGCGACATGCTCGACCGCGCTGGCCGCGGCTTCTGCGCAGCGCCTCGCCAGCCTCGTCGGCTGCCATGATCTGCCGGCAGCGGCCACGCGATTCGACGCCACCGACCCGGTGTGCAGCGTCAGCGCGCAGGGCGAAACCGCGGCGCAGGTCGGCGCGCTGCTGGCCCAAC
>JANLUW010000502.1:0-4681 GCA_031363645.1 Rhizobacter sp.
TTGCACGACCTCACGGCCGTCCAGTTGCTCACGGCCTACCGCGAGAAGACGCTCTCGCCGGTCGAAGTCACGCGCGACGTGCTCGCGCACATCCGCGCCTGGGAGCCGCACCTGCACGCCACGTACGCGCTCAATGCCGACGCGGCGCTCGCGCAAGCCGAAGCCTCGCATTCGCGCTGGGCCAGGGGAGAGCCGCAAGGCGCGCTCGACGGCGTGCCGTTGACGATCAAGGAAAACATCGCGACAAAGGGCGTGCCGGTGCCACTCGGCACCGCCGCCACCGAGCTCGTGCCCGCAGCGGCCGATGCACCACCCGCCGCGCGGCTGCGCGAGGCCGGCGCGGTGATCCTGGGCAAGACGACGATGCCCGACTACGGGATGCTGTCGTCGGGCCTGTCGAGCTTTCACGCGCTGACGCGCAACCCGTGGGACCTCGGCAAGAACCCCGGCGGCAGCAGTGCCGGTGCGGCCGCGGCAGCAGCAGCCGGTTACGGCCCGCTGCACGTGGGCACCGACATCGGCGGCTCGGTGCGGTTGCCGGCCGGCTGGTGCGGCATCTTCACGCTGAAGCCGAGCTTGGGGCGCATCCCGATCTTCCCGCCGTACGCCGGCCGCGTGGCCGGGCCGATGACGCGCACGGTCGCCGACTCAGCCTTGATGATGGCCACGCTGAGCCTGCCCGATGCGCGCGACACGATGAGCCTGCCGTACCAGCGCATCGATTGGCAAAGCCTCGATCGCAAAATAAAGGGCTTGCGGATAGGTCTGCTGCTGGACGCGGGCTGGGGCATCGGCGTCGAGCCCGAAGTGCGCGCAGCCGTTGAGGCCGCGGCGCGCGCGTTCGAGGCCGCCGGCGCGATCGTCACGCCCATCGAACCGTTCATGACCCGCGCAATGATCGACGGCATCGACGACTTCTGGCGCACGCGTTCGTGGATCGATATCAGCGCGCTGCCCGAAGCGCGCCGCGTCAAGGTCCTGCCGTACATCACCGAGTGGGCGCGTGGTGGCGAGGGCCTGTCGGGCGAGCGCGTGTTCCGCGGCTACAGCATGATGGGCTCGATGCGCGAGGCGGCCATCGCCGCAACGGCGCCGTTCGACATCCTGCTGTCGCCGACCGCACCGATGCCTGCCTACGCTGCAGAGCACGCCGGCCCGACCAACGACCCGGCCACGCCGTTCGAGCACATCGCTTTCACGTTGCCGTACAACATGAGCGAGCAACCGGCCGCGAGCATCAACTGCGGCTACACCGCGGCAGGTTTGCCGATCGGGCTGCAGATCGTCGGCCACCGCTTCGACGACCTCGGCGTGTTGCAGGTTGCGCGTGCTTATGAGCGCATGCGCCCGGCGCAGCGGGCGTGGCCACAGCCACCGGCACGCACCGACTGAGCACGGCGATGTTCGACCCGCGCGGCAACCCCGTCAGCACCCGCTCTGCCGAAGCGATCACGGCGACCGAGCGCGCGTTGTGGCGAATGATGTCGTTCTACGGCACGCCGGTCGACGACCTCGCGCAAGCGCACGCCGCCGACCCGCAGTGGCCGCTGCCGCTGCTGATGCACGCCGGTTTTCTGCTGAGCCTCACCGAGCCCGCGCTCGCGCTCGAGGTCCGCGCGATGCTCGACCGTGCCGAGCCGATGATCACGCGCGCCAACCGCCGTGAGCGCGATCACCTCGTCGCGCTGCACACGCTGCTCGCCGGCGATTGGCACGGCGCCTGCCGCGAGTGGGAGGCGATCCTGCTGGCGCACCCGCGCGACGCTCTCGCGCTCCAATGGGCGCACCTGTTCGACTTCTACCGCGGCGATGCCACCCAACTGCGCCAGCGCGTCGCCCGCGTGCTGCCCGAGTGGGACGACACCGACGCGCTGCACCCTTACGTGCTCGGCCAGTACGCGTTCGGGCTGGAGGAGTGCCAGCTCCATGTACAAGCCGAAGAGGTCGGTCGGCGCGCATTGAACGGCAGCGCGAAAGTGCCGTGGGCGATCCACGCGGTCGCGCATGTGATGGAGATGCAGGGCCGCCACGAAGAAGGCTCCGCGTGGATGACGCAGTGGCATGGCGAATGGGCCGAAGGCAACGGGTTTGCCGGCCACCTCGGCTGGCACCAGGCGCTGTTCGCGCTCGAAGCGCTCGACCACACCGAGGCGCTGCGCCTGTTCGACACGCACCTCGCGCCCGACCCGGCGCAGATCACGTTGCAGCACATCGACGCCTCGGCGCTGCTGTGGCGGCTGCAGCTGTTGGGCGCCGATGTCGGCCCGCGTTGGAGCGCGCTCGCGGCGGGCTGGGATGTGTCGGAGCGCGCCGCAAGCGTCTACCCGTTCAACGACCTGCACGCGCTGCTGGCGCTGATCGGCGCCGGCGACTTCACGCGCGCGCAGGGCTGGGCGCGGCAGGTCGCGCTGCGCGCCGAGCGCAGCGACGGCAGCAACCGCGCCATCGCGCGCGACGTGGGCGGCCCGCTGATGCGCGGCATGCTCGCGTTCGCGCAAGCGCGCTTCGACGAGGCGATCGAAATCATTTACCCGGCGCGCGCGCTGGCGAGCCGCCTCGGCGGCAGCCACGCGCAGCGCGACCTGATCGACCAGACCTTGCTCGCCGCTGCCGCGCGCGCCACCGACACCTCCGTCGGCCGCGCGCTGCTCAACGAGCGCCGCATGGGCAAGCCGAGCACGCCGCTGACCGACCATTGGGCCGGCCGGCTGGGCTTGCGCCGCGCGCTTTGAACACAGGAGCGACACCATGCCCACCCTCGACGATCTGATCGCGCAAAGCCTGCGCGACGCGCAGCGCAGCGGCGAGTTGCAATCGGCCGCGAGCTGGGGCAAGCCGCTCGACCTGGCCGATGGCTACGCGCAAACGCCCGAAGAGTTGCGCATGGCCTTCAAGGCGCTGAAGGACGCGGGCTTCGTGCCGCCCGAGGTCGAGACGATGAAGCAGATCGCTGCGCTGCGCGAGAACATCGAAACCGAGCCAGACGCATCGAAGGCCGAGGCGATGCGCCAGCGCGTCAGCGAGTTGCAGCAACACCTCGCGTTGCGGCTCGAAAAACTGCGCGGCAGCGGCAGCTTGTAGGGACGAGCTCGCCACGCTTGTTGACGGCGCTGCCCCCGGCGTTGCACGAACGGCGCCCGAGATTTTTTGAAGGAGCGACCATGCCGACCGGTTCATCCTCGATCTCTTGTCTGCGCTACCGCAACGCGCCTGCCGCGATCGAGTGGCTGTGCCGCGTGTTCGACTTCGAGAGGCACCTCGTGGTGCCGAACGACGCCGGTGGCATCGCCCATGCGCAACTCGTGCTCGGCGGCGGCATGGTGATGCTCGGCTCGGTCTCGAACGACAACGCGTACGGCCAGATGCTGAAGCAGCCCGACGAGGTCGGCGGCGCGCGAACCCAGACCACCTACCTCGTCGTGCCCGATGCCGACGCGGTCTATGCGCGGGTCAAGGCGGCCAGCGTGGCCGTGCCGATGGACATCAAAGACGAAGACTACGGCGGCCGCGGTTTCAGCTGCATCGACCCCGAAGGGCACTTGTGGTCCATCGGCACCTGCAACCCCTGGGCGTGAGGCGCCCTGCTGCCGTGATGCGACAAGGTTCACGTTTCAGCACGGTGGCCCGGACGCTGCGCGACAAATTCACGCCCGCGGATCGATGTAGCCGGGTACTGTCTTAGCTGAAAGAATTCGCACCATCGAACTCGCGCAACACCACCATGCTCAACGACCTGAAATCGCAACTCGGCAGCTCCATGAGAACCGTGCGCAGCTTTCTGCAGCGGCCGATCAGCGTGCAGCAGGGCAACGTGACGCTGGGCGTGCCGGCCAGCAGCCTGCGCGCTCAGGCCCGCGACGAACAACGCTTGCGCGTGCGCCGAATGCGCCGCGACCTCTACGAGCTGATGCAGCAGCACCCGAACTCGCGCCAGTTGATGCGCCACCTCGATCTGGTCGAGCGCACGCTGCGCACCGAAGGCTTCGGCGCGGTCGAGGTGCTGCCGGTGCGCGTGATCGCCAAAGCGCTGACAGAACTCGAAAAGCTGGTGTGGGACTGGTCGGCGCCGGGCCTGGCCGAGCTGCGGTCGCGCCTGGCCGTGATGGTCAAAGACCGCAGGCACGAGGCTCAGCGAGAAGCCGCCAGCACCGCCGCGCTCGAACTCGATCTCATCGCGCACCACGGCGCGACCGACGTGACCGAAGTCGACCATGCCGATTTCGAAGAAATGGAACGCAGCTGGGCCGGGCAGATGCCCGAAGACACCGCAAGTGCGCTCGCGCAAGAGAAGGGCTGACCGGCCCGTCACGCGACGCTCATGCGTCCGTGCCGATGTCGCGCTCGGCTTGTTCGGCCTCGACCTCGCGGAACAGATCGGCCAGCGTCTTGCCCGGTCCGTCGCGAAAACGGGCTTCCAGAACCTGCAACGCTTCGATGCGGTCGACGCGAAAGTTGCGGAAGCCAGCGCGGGCCTCGCTCCATGCGGCCAGCGTCCACACCGCGCCCCAGTAGAAGCAGCCGAGCGGGCGCACGACGCGCTCGCTTCGCTGTTCTTTCAGATCGACATACACGAGACGCAGCATGTGCTTTGCCTCGGCCGCGATGCGCAGTGTTTCCAGGCGCTGGCGCGTCGCCGCATCGGGGCCGAACGGCGGCGCGTAGACCGCCAGGCTCTCGGCCG
>JANLUW010000116.1:0-1553 GCA_031363645.1 Rhizobacter sp.
CGACTACCAGCACGAACTCGAAGACGTGTGGGCCAACGACAAGATCATGGCCTCGAACCCGCTCGGCAAGGTGCCGTGCTTGGTGCTCGCCGGTGGCGAGGCGCTGTTCGATTCGCGCGTGATCGTCGAGTACCTCGACACCCGCTCGCCGGTGAGCCGGCTGATCCCCGAAGGCAGCCGCGAGCGCATCGAGGTGCGCACCTGGGAGGCGCTCGCCGACGGCATCGTCGACGCCGCGATCCTCGCTCGCCTCGAGCAGACCTGGCCCGGCCGCACCGCCGAACAACGCAGCACCGCCTGGGTCGACCGGCAGTTGCACAAGGTCAACGCCGCGGTCGACTCGGTCAGCACCGGGCTGGCCGACAAACCCTGGTGCTCCGGCATCCACCTGTCGCTGGCCGACATCGCAGTCGGCTGCGCGCTCGGCTACCTCGGGTTCCGGTTCCCGCAGATCGCGTGGCGCGAGAAACACGCCAACCTCGCGAAGCTTGCCGACAAGCTCAATGGGCGGCAGAGCTTCATCGACACGCTGCCGCCGGTGGGGTGATCGGGAAGATCGAGGTCGAACCCAAGCAGTGACGTCGACCCGCCGCCGATCCCTCCAACATCAAACCGGCTGAGCCACAGAAAAACTCGACGCCTGCGCCATCGGCCAATAGATGCGAAACACCTGCTGCGACATCTCGCCGCGCAGCAACTCGCCCGGTGCCACGAACGGCAGCAGCGTCACCAGCAGCTTGACGCTCTGATCGGCGCTGCGCCGCACGATGTGGGCCGCGGTGATCTTGCTCGGGTCGTCGAGGCCGGCGGCCTGCACGAGTTCCTTGAGCGCCATCAGCGTGTTCTGGTGGAAGCGGTAGACGCGCTCGGCCTTGGTCGGCACCACGAGTGCGCTGGCCCGCTGGTCGTCTTGCGTGGCCACACCCGACGGGCAGTTGCCGGTGTGGCAACTCTGCGCCTGGATGCAGCCGAGCGAGAACATGAAGCCGCGCGCCGAGTTGCACCAGTCGGCGCCGATCGCGAGCATGCGCGCGATGTCGAACGCGCTCACCACCTTGCCGGCGCAGCCGAGTTTGATCTTCTGGCGCAGGTTCAAACCGACCAGTGTGTTGTGGACCAGCATGAGCCCTTCTTGCAGCGGCGCGCCCACGTGGTCGGTGAACTCGAGCGGCGCGGCGCCGGTGCCGCCCTCGGCGCCGTCGACGACGATGAAGTCGGGCGTGATGCCGGTCTCGACCATCGCTTTGGCGATCGCGAACCACTCCCACGGGTGGCCGATGCAGAGCTTGAATCCGGTCGGCTTGCCGCCCGACAAGGTGCGCAGTTTCTCGATGAAATGCATCATCTCGATCGGCGTCTTGAACGCGCCGTGGCTCGACGGCGAAACGCAATCGACCCACGCCGGCACACCGCGCGCCGCCGCGATTTCGGGCGTGACCTTCGGACCGGGCAGCACGCCGCCGTGGCCGGGTTTGGCGCCCTGGCTGAGCTTCAACTCGATCATCTTCACCTGCGGCTGCAGCGCGTTCTCGGCGAAGCGCGATTCGCTGAAC
>JANLUW010000122.1:0-7899 GCA_031363645.1 Rhizobacter sp.
TGGAAACAGAGGTCGGCGCCATCGCCGCGATGCTCGATGCCGCGCCCGAGGCGCCCACGCCGCTCGAGCAGGAAGTGCAGCGCATCGGCCGCACGCTCGGCATCGCCGTGGTGATCATCGCGGTCGTGGTGGTGGGCACGATCCTGTTGATCTCCGACATCAGGAGTGCCGCCGACGTGATCGAGGCGCTGCTGCTCGGCGTTTCGCTGGCGGTGGCGGCGGTGCCAGAGGGCCTGCCCGCCATTCTCTCGGTGGTGCTCGCGCTCGGCGTGCAGCGCATGGCGCGCCAGAACGCGATCGTCAAGAAGCTGTCGTCGGTCGAAACGCTCGGGTCGGCGTCGGTGATTTGCTCGGACAAGACCGGCACGCTGACCCGCTCCGAAATGACCATTGAACGGGTCGTGACTGCCAGCGGCAGCAGCCGCATCACCGGCACCGGCTACGCCCCCGACGGACAGGTCGTGCACGAAGGCGCCGCGCTGGTCGGCGGGCCGGTGCACCAGGAACACGTCGCCGTGCTCAGCGGCGGCAGCCTGGCCGGCAACGCCGAACTGCGCCAGGAGGCCGGCGGCGAATGGCGGATCGAAGGCGACCCGACCGAGGCTGCGTTTCTCGTGGCGGAGCGCAAGTTCGGTGTCACGCAGCGGCGCGAGCGGCGCTTTGAGCGCATCGGCGAAATTCCGTTCACCTCCGAACGCAAGATGATGTCGACCCTCGAGCGTAATCACGAGAACGGCGATGCGGTGCTCGTCATCACCAAGGGCGCACCCGATGTGCTGCTCGGCCGATGCACGCGGGTTCGCGTCGGCATGGAGACAGTCGAACTCGACGCGGCGCTGCGCGCGCGCATCTTGGCCGAGATCGACACGCTGTCCGACGCTGCATTGCGCACGCTCGCGGTGGCTTACCGCTCGCTGGCGGCCGGCGAGAAGCTCGATGCCGCGGAGTCGCTCGAGCATGACCTGGTGTACGTCGGCACTGTGGGCATGATCGATCCGCCACGCCCGGAAGCTGCTTCGGCGATCCGTGAGGCGAGCCGTGCTGGCATCCGCGTGATCATGATTACCGGCGACCACCCGCGCACGGCCGCGCGCATTGCCGCCGATCTCGGCATCGTGCCGGCCGGATCGCCGGCACTGACCGGGATCGAGCTCGATGCACTCGACGACGCGGCCTTCGCCGATGTGGTGCGAAGCACCTCAGTGTTCGCGCGCGTTGCGCCCTCGCACAAGCTGCGCATCGTGGCAGCGCTGCAAGCCGAGGGCAACATCGTTGCGATGACCGGCGACGGCGTCAACGACGCGCCGGCGTTGAAGGCCGCCGACATCGGCATCGCGATGGGCGTGACCGGCACCGAGGTCACCAAGCAGGCCGCAAAAATGATCCTCGCGGACGACAACTTCGCGACCATCGTGGTCGCGGTGCGCGAGGGCCGCGGCATTCTCGACGGCATCGCCAAGTTCCTGCGCTACCTGCTGTCGTCGAACATGGGCGAGGTGCTCACCGTGTTCCTCGGTGTCGTCGGCGCCGGCGTCATCGGGCTGACTGGCGCGAGCGGCACGGTGGTGCTGCCACTGCTGGCAACGCAGATCCTGTGGATCAACCTGGTCACCGACTCCGGCCCGGCACTGGCGATGGGCGTCGACCCGCCGAGCGGCGATGTCATGGCACGCCGACCCCGGCGCCGCGACGAACGCGTCATCGATGCGCGCATGTGGTCGAGTGTGGTGCAGATCGGAACCGTGATGGCGCTCGCAACTTTGCTGACGATCGACATGCTGCTGCCCAGCGGCCTGATCGAAGGCACGCAGGACCTGGCGACAGCCCGCACGGCGGGGTTCACAACGCTGGTTTTCGCGCAGCTGTTCAACTGCTTCAATGCGCGCTCGGACACAGTCAGTGCGTTCTCGAATCTATTCGTCAACCGCTGGCTGTGGGGCGCTGTTGCGCTCTCGGCGCTGCTGCAGGTGGCCGTCGTCAGCCTGCCGTTTCTCAACACCGCGTTCGGCGCGGTACCACTGGCGGCAGGCGAATGGGTGCTCAGCATCGCGATGGGCAGCACCGTGCTTTGGTACAGCGAAGTGCGCAAGGCGCTGAGCCGTTTGATGGCCTGCTCGGGCCACAAGGTGAAGCCGCGCGAAGAAATCGCACCTTTCACCGGGGCGGGGCCATGAACCCATCGCCATCGTCGATGCCACTGTCTCTGACTCGACCGGGCGCCGCTGGCCTATGCCTCCAAACCGCAGCTCACCGCGGTAAATACATGGGCGGGATCCGCATGACAGCGTCGTTGTAGTTCGCAGTGAGTTTTGGCCATCGCCTCGCCAACCCGTTGGCCATGGATAGACGGCATGCCCGAGCCTGGATGAATCTCGTCGGGCCGCTGTTTAAAGGCTTCTGGGGGTCTGTCTCAGACCTCGCGCAGAGCGGAGATATTGGGGTGGCTGATGGGGCTCGAACCCACGACAACAGGAATCACAATCCTGGACTCTACCAACTGAGCTACAGCCACCGTAGTGCTCATAATTATAGTGGAAGCCTTGCGCGACTCCGCGAAGCGCCGGTCATCGGCTCGCCGCGCTGGCGGCCTCGCCTGCTGGCAGCGCGCCTGGTCTGAGTTCGACCTTGAACCGCGTTTTCAACGCGTTGTAGTAAGCCTGCGATTCAGCGTCGCCCCAAGCTTGCGCGTATTGCGACTGCGCCCGCGATGCGTCGGCCGTGACGGGGTCACGGCCGAGTACTTTGCCGATCTTCGCGACCGCATAGCCGGCGTCGCCGAGGTCGACGCCGATAGCGGCGGGCAACGTGGTCGTCGGCGCTTTCAAGACTGCGTCGACCAGCTTGGCCGGCAGGTCGCCCGGCTGCGCGCGTGAGAGGGTCACAGCCGCTTCGACCATCGCACTGGCCGGCGCGGCGCGCAGCTCGGCCAGGCGCGCTTCGCCGAGTTTGCGCGCGAGGGCCGCGGCTTGCACGACGACGAGCCGCTCACGCACTTTCGCCTTCATTTCCGCCAACGGCAGCTGATGCGCCGCTTCGTACTTGACGACACGGCCCGAGACGAGCGTGCTCGCGGCGGTTTCGATGGCCTCGGTGTTGCGCTTGTTGCGTATTGCGTCGTTGCCGAACAGCGCTTCGAGGAATTTAGCGTTCGCGACCGGGCCGGCCGCACCGGGGACTGGCGTGCGCTTCACGTTTTGCGCTGTGCGCAACTCCAGCTTGAACTTGTCGACGACCGATTTCAGGCTGTCTGGTTGCTCGTAAACCATGTTGGTGAATTCCACCGCGACCTCGGAAAACTTCTTCTGCGCGAATTGCGTCTTGGTCTCGGCTTCGAGCTCGGCCTTGACCGCTTCGAACGGCTTCTTTTCACCGCCGCGCAGGCCCGTCAGCTTGACGATGTGGTAGCCAAAATCACTCTCGACCAGGTCACTGATGGCGTCAGTCGCGAGCTTAAATGCAGCGTCTTCGAGCGGCTTGGCGGCGAGCCCGTCACGGGCGAAGAAGTCGAGGTCGCCGCCTTTCTCGGCCGAGCCGGGATCGTCAGAATTCTTGCGCGCCACCTCGGCGAACGACGCAGGACTTTGCTTTACTTGAGCCAGCAAGCCATCAGCCTTTGCTTTGGCTTTGGCACGGTCGGCCGCCGAGGCGCCCGCGTCGACTTTTACCAAAATGTGGCTCGCGCGCCGCTCCTCGGGCGAGGTGTAGCGTTTCTCGTTGGCCGCGTATGAGTCGCGCAGTTCCTTGTCGGAGACGACGATGCCTTTTTTCAGCGATTCGAGGTCGAGCACCACGTACTCGATGCTCTCGACCTCGGGCGCCATGAACTGCGCGGCGTTTGCTGCGTCTTTGTAGTACTTCTCAATGTCGGCATCGGTCGGCGTGACGTTCGCAGCTGAGTCTTTGGTTGCGAACTGCTGCACCTGCACCTCGCGCTGCTGAAACATCGCGTCGAGTGCGGCGTTGGTCGCGCTCAGCGGCGCGAACACTGTGCCGGTGATGCCTTGCGCCACCTGGCGCAGCGAGAAGTCCTGGCGCAGGCGCTGCGCGAACATCTCCGACGACATGCCCTGCGCCGACAGCGCATCTTTGTTGACGCTGCCGTCGGGGTTGCGCAAAAAAGCGAACTGCGGGTCGCTCGCGAACAGTCGTTGCAAGCGCTCGTCGGTCGTTGTGAGGTGCAGTTTGTCAGCGGCGGCGAGCATCACGCGTTCACGCACGACCGCGTCGAGCGACTGGCGTTTCATCTCGGGTGTGTCGAACAGCTTCGCGTCGACGTTGGGCATTTGCTGGCGCACACGATCGATCTGGGCGCGCTGCGCGTTCTCCCACTCGTTGCGCGTGATCTTGCGGCCGTCGACCTTCGCGACGGTGCTGTTGTCATCACCCATGAAGCTGCCATAGCCTTGGTAGACACCGCCACCGACGAACGCCAGCACGACGAAACCGAGAACGATTTTCAGCAACCAAGTGTGCTTGCGGAAGAAGTCAAACATCGAAAACCTCTGTGAATGGCAACCCGAATACAACAAAGGCGAACCGAGGTTCGCCTTTGTGGGTTAGAGACCCGAATTCTAGCCGAGCCGTTGTGTCGTCTGGTGGGTGCTGAGGGGTTCGAACCCCCGACCTACGCCTTGTAAGGGCGCCGCTCTACCAACTGAGCTAAGCACCCGCATCGATGTGGCCGATGAATCGCTCGAGACAAAAAACGCAGCTCAGTTGAGCGCGTCTCTGAGTGCCTTGCCGGGCCGAAACTTCGGCACCTTGGCGGCCTTGATCTTGATCGTGGCGCCGGTGCGCGGGTTGCGCCCGCTGCGTGCCGCGCGCTTGCCGACGCTGAATGTGCCGAAGCCGACGAGCGACACGGTGTTGTTCTTCTTGAGCGTGGTTTTCACGCCGCCTATCACGGCCTCCAAGGCACGCGCTGCGGCGGCCTTGGAAATATCGGCCTGCTTGGCGATGTGCTCGATCAACTCTGACTTGTTCACGGGTGCTCCCTCTCTTAAAGGTATCTCACGATGAATTTGGGTGGGTGTTCGGACTGTGAAAGCGATGACGCGACAGCTCGAAACGATTACAGCCGCGCACTCACTCACTGTCAAGGGCACGAGCGGATTCTATTCGTAATCATCCGCCTCATTCGAGGGGAGCCACGTGCTTACTCGCTTGACAACACAAGCGCCGCGCGCCTCGCAAACCGTCACGTGCGATGTGCTCTGTGGTCACCACGATCGCCTCGCCCCGCACCCTTGACGACGAGCACGACGCCGGTCGCGGTGAGGAGCATCCCGAGGCCAATGCTCCACGTGAAAGCTTCGCCGAAGAGCCACCATGCCAGCGTCGCGGTGCACGGCGGCACAAGGTACATCAGGCTCGTGACCTCGGTCGCTGCGCCACGCTGGATCAGCAAATAGAGCAGCGAGCTTCCGCCCAACGTCAACGCGAGTACCGACCATGCCATCGCACCGATCATTTGCGTGTGCCACACCACCGGCTCGGTCTCCTGCAGTGCGAGCGGCAAGCTGACTGCGAGTGCAGCGAGCAACTGAACGGCACTCGCGGTGCGCACGTCGCACGGCGCAACGAAGCGTTTTTGGTACAGCGTGCCGGTGGTGATGCTGAGCAATGCGAACACCGCGAGTGCCAGATTCCAGTGCGTCACCTCGCCGCCGCCGAGCTTGTGCCAGACCACCAGCGTGAGGCCGCCGAGCCCGAGCGCGAGGCCGAGCCATTGCCTGGGCATCACGCGTGAAGTTTCGTTCGCAGGGCCGCGGCTGCGCCAGGTCATCCACAGCGCCGTCAACACTGGCTGCAGGCCGACGATCAATGCCACCGTGCCCGCGCCGATGCCGGATTTGACAGCGGCCCACACCCCGCCGAGGTAGCCCGCGTGGATCAACATGCCGACAACAGCGAGGTGCCCCCACTGCGCACGTTCGCGCGGCCACTCAACACCCGCCAGCAGAATCCACACGCCGAAGCACAGCAGCGAGAAGCCGTAGCGCATCGACAGGAAAGTGAGTGGCGGCGAGTGCGGCATGCCGAAGCGTGCGACGACGAAGCCGGTGCTCCAGATCAGCACGAAGACCAAGGGCATCGCGCGGATCAGCGCACTGCGACCGTCGAAAATTGCGGCCGACACTAGCGAACTTTGGCGCGAATTTCCGGGAGCGCCTTTTGCAGGTAGTAAACCATCGACCAGATCGTCAGCACTGCAGAGGCATAGATCAGCCACGTGCCCCAACGCTGCGTGTCGATCAGCCCGAACAGTGTGCCGTGGAACAGCAAAAATGGAATTGCCACCATCTGCACGACGGTCTTGACCTTGCCCAGCATGTGCACCGCGACGCTGCGCGACGCGCCGATTTGTGCCATCCACTCGCGCAGCGCCGAGATCGCGATTTCGCGGCCGATGATGATCAGCGCGACGAGGCTTTGCACGCGCGCAAGTTCGACCAGCACGAGCAACGCCGCGCAGACGAGAAACTTGTCGGCCACAGGGTCGAGGAATGCGCCGAACGACGAGGTCATGTTCAGGCGGCGAGCCAGGTAGCCGTCGGCCCAATCGGTGAGCGCGACGACGATGAACAGCACGGTCGCGATCAGGTTGCGGTCGGGTTCGCCGAGTGGCAAATGAAACACGCCGACGATCAACGGAATCGCGAGAATGCGTGCCCAGGTCAGCAGCGTCGGCAGGTTAAAAAACATCTCGATATTGTGACCCGACTTGTGCGGTGCACCACCGGCTGCGGTCAATCAAGCGTCAGTCGAGCGTCCGCGGTTTGAACCTGCGCTCGCGGTCAAACAAGAAGGTCTCGGTGAAACGCCACGGCTTGGGCAGCCGGGACACATCGCCGAACGGCGCGGCTCGGTGCACCGCGGCCTCGGCGAGCTTGGAGGTGTCTTTCGCTTCTTGCGGGTGCCGCAGGACCACGATTTTGCGGACGCTGCCGTCGCCGTTGAGTTCAATCTCGAGCACCGGAATGCCCAGCAGTGGCTCAGGCACCAGGCCCGTGTAAGTGCCGTTCGGGTTCGCGGCGACGAGGCGATGCGCAGCCTGCAAGCGCACCTCGGCCCAGTTGCGCACGGGGCCGGGTGGGGGCAGCGTACGGCCAGCCGGCGCGGCAGCTGTGGAGGTGGCCGCGCGTGGCGCGTTCGTCGGTGCGGCGGCATCGTCGACAGCTGCAGCTGCAGGTGCCGGCGGCGGCGGTGCCGAACAACCCGCTATCAGGCCCAAGCTCGCGAGGCCGATGCGAATTCGTTGATTAGTGAAGGACACGGTAAATTTCCTCTGCCAGTTCTTTCGAGACGCCGTCGACGCTCAGCAGGTCCTCGACACTCGCGTTGCCCACGCCACGCACGCCGCCGAAACGCTGCAGCAGCTTGGCACGCTTCTTCGGCCCGATCCCGGCGATGTCTTCGAGCTTGCTGCCGCCCGTGCGTACGCTCGCACGCCGCGCACGCATGCCAGTGATCGCGAAGCGGTGCGCCTCGTCGCGAATTTGCGCAACCAGCATCAATGCCGCCGAATCGCGACCGAGGTACACCTTGGGGCGGCCATCGGCGAACACCAATTCTTCGAGCCCGACCTTGCGGCCCTCGCCCTTCTCGACGCCGACGATGCGGCCCAAATCGATGCCGAGCTCCTCGAACACCTCGCGCGCCACGCCGACCTGGCCGCGCCCGCCGTCGATGAGCACGAGATCGGGCAACCGGCTCTCGCCACGGCTCGCGGCTGCGGCGAGCTTCGTGTAGCGCCGGCCCAGCACCTGGCGCATGGCAGCGTAATCGTCACCGCCGGTGATGCCTTCGATGTTGTAGCGGCGGTATTGGGCACTCTGCATTTTGTGGCCCTCGAACACGACGCAGGATGCCTGCGTCGCTTCGCCCGCGGTGTGGCTG
>JANLUW010000134.1:0-5625 GCA_031363645.1 Rhizobacter sp.
AAATCTGAACTTTCGTACCCAGTTCGACCACACGGTTGGTCGGTAGATTGAGGAAGTCGGCCGCCGACCCGGCATTGCGATGCATGTTGGCGTAAAGCTTTTCCCGCCACGGCGCCATTCCGCCGCCCAAGGTTGGAACGATGGTCGCCCGGGACAGAAAATACGAGGTCGTCATCGGATCTATCGTGATGCCGCGTGCGTTGAGCAGGTCGAGCGCGGCCGGTACGTCCACACTGTCCTTGAAGCCATAGTTCAGCGTCACAACCCAGCATTCTTCGCAAATCATTTGAGCATCGGCTCGCTCGGTGGTAGGTACCCAAGGAACCTCCTGGGTCTGCACCGTCACGAACAGGTTTGATTCGTGCAGCACGTGGTTGTGCTTTAGGTTGTGCAACAACGCCGTCGGTGTCAGATCGGCCTCGGCGCTCATGAACACGGCCGTGCCCGGTGCGCGCATCGGCGGGTCCGCAAGCACGCTCTTCAAAAACGGCACGAGCTCGATCGCATCGGCGCGCAAGCTCTGCGTCAACAGTTCGCGGCCCCGCGCCCAGGTCACCATACCGATGAAGACGATGGCGCCGATGGCCAGCGGGAACCAGCCACCGTCGACGATCTTCAACAGATTGGCGCTGAAAAACGTCAGATCGATTAGGAAGAAAAAACCGGTCGCGAGCAACGCTGGCCACAGCGTGAATTTCCAGGCGTAGCGAAGCACGTAAAAGGTGAGGAAGGTCGTGATCATCATCGTGCCGGTGACCGCAATACCGTAGGCGGCACCGAGCGCAGTCGAAGACCGGAACCCGACCACGGCGGCAATCACCGCGATGAACAGCGCCGTGTTGACCGCTGGCACGTAGATCTGACCGATCTCCCTGTCGGACGTGTGCGTGATGCGCATGCGCGGCAGGAAGCCGAGCTGCATCGCCTGCTTGGTCATCGAGAACGCGCCCGAGATCACGGCCTGCGACGCGATGACAGTGGCGACGGTCGCCAGCAACACCATGGGCACCAATGCCCACTGCGGGAACATGCGGAAGAATGGGTTCTCCAG
The DNA here is from genome assembly GCA_031363645.1 of Rhizobacter sp. GTDB lineage: Bacteria > Pseudomonadota > Gammaproteobacteria > Burkholderiales > Burkholderiaceae_C > LMDS01. The sequence goes on from JANLUW010000134.1 coordinate 1,052, forward strand.
GGCGTCTGGATGAGCCAGCAGCAGCGCGCCCTGACCGAAATAGTTCAGCGCCAGGGCCGGCAGCACGAGTGCAAACCACGAGAGCCGCACCGGTCCCGCACCGAAGTGCCCCATATCGGCATACAGCGCCTCGGCGCCGGTCAGCGCGAGCACAACCGATCCGAGCGCGATAAACGCGAGCCAGCGGTGCAGCAATGCAAATTCCAGCCCGGCAAGCGGATTCAGCGCGGCGAGTATCGCGGGAGCCTGCGACATATGAATCAGACCAGAGCCGGCCAGCACCAAAAACCAGACCACCATCACCGGCCCGAACACGGCACCAATGCCTGCCGTGCCGCGCTTTTGCAGCATGAACAGCATCACCAGCACCACCAGCGTGATCTGCACGACATAAGGTGTCAACGACGGCGCTGCCAGCTCCAAGCCTTCAACCGCGGAGAGAACCGAGATGGCGGGCGTGATCACGCCGTCGCCATAGAAGAGTGCTGCGCCGAAGACCCCGCTCATCAGCAACACATGGCGCAGCTTTGGCTTGTCGGAGACCGACGAGGCAGCCAAGGCGAGCAGCGCCATGATGCCGCCCTCACCGTGGTTGTCCGCGCGCATGATGAGGGTTACGTATTTCAGGGTGACGACCACCATCAGGGACCAGAAGATAAGCGATACGATTCCGACAACGTTTGCCTGGTTCAGGGTCAGGCCGTTGGCCGGATCGAACACGGTCTTCATGACATACAGAGGGCTGGTGCCGATGTCGCCGTAGACGATGCCGAGCGCACCCAACGTCAGCGCGGCGCGGTTGGAAGACCCAGGGTTGCTTGTCATGGATGGCCGCCCCGAGGCAGTTGCGGGGCTTCGGTTGCGAAACGTTTTGATTGTGCTTCCGTCCATGCTAAGGCAGGCCGGGACGCATCTTCGAGCGTCGTTTAGGCATTTGCGTATTTTCTTCGCGGCGCCCCGCGGGGTTCCGCGATCTTCGTGTTCACCTTTCCAATACGCCACCTTGAACGTCGGACTGTCCTGCGGCCTGGTCTTGCGGTGGTGAGGTCATAAATGCGCGTGGTCTCGATGTTCGCGTGCCCAAGCCACCCCTGCACTTCGGCGATGTCGGCCAAGTGGTCGAGTGCCCTGGTCACCGCAGCCGCCCGCAACGCATGCGCGCCGATCCCGCCGAGCGAACCGGGCACAACGACACGTCCGGTTCGTATCAGCTTGAACTTGATAGCCGAGCAGCTCTCGGTGGTGGAGTCGAGCTGATCGGGATTGAGGCCAGGCCCAAACGCCAGATTCGTCAATCGTGACTGATAAAGGACGTTATCTACCAGGGGCTGCTTTCGGCCACTTCCACCCATACGAGCGATCAGGAAATCGCTGCGTCAATGACTGGTCTCAAAGTACAGCCGCCAAAGGCCGACGGCCGCTTAAACACGACCATTCTCCAAAGCGGTCGGTCACGGCGTCGCGGCCCTGATTGACAATCGATACAGGCGGTACGGCGGCAGTTCGTTCAGCTGAACTGAAGCTGCCGACCCGATGCAGTCACTCAAGCCGAACAGAAGCCGACATTCGTGCCCCGTGCGATGAATTCGGCAATCTGAGCATTGATGCGTTCGGAGTGCGTGATGGGACCCATGTGACCCAGTCCGGGTTGGGGCGCCATCGTGACGTTGGGAAAAACGTCCTGCAGCGCACGCACCACGCTCGTGGCGGAATCCGGCGAGAGCTGGCCCCACATCAGCAGCACCGGCATCTCAAGCGCCCGCAACTCGTCCAAGCCCAGGTTGTCCGCGAACGTGACGTCGCGCCAACCTTTGACATTGCGCATCGACGCGGCCACTGCCGGTTGACGTGCCGTCGGCATTGCCGCCCATGAGCCTGAGCCCATCCAGAAATCGATGAACCGTTCGGCAGCGGCGAAGCTGTCACCGCGGGCAACGGCTTCGGCAGCGTCGCCTGCGGCTTGCCAGACACCGGCCGCCGGCGAGGAGACTGGGTCTGCCCCAGCGACCAAGTGGAAGAGTGTCGGCTCGTACAAGATTAGCGACCGTACGCGGCATGGGTGCATCAGCGCGAGCTTGACCGCTACGGCCGCGCCGTAAGAGTGGCCCACAAGGTCAAAGCGTTCACCGGCCAGTGCGATCGCCGGCGCGGCCAGTTCGACCTCGTCAGCCAAACGCAGCCCGCGGTCGTCGGGCCACTCGGGGCTCTTGCCGGCGCCGTATCCGTCGACCGCCATGACGCGGTGGCGGTCTGCGAGCAGTCCTGCCAGCGCGCGCCATTGCGACGAGGTGCTTGCATTGGAATGCAGGCACAGCACGGCCGGGCCACTACCCTCGTCGCGGATGAAAGACATGGCAGCCTGCATGCGAAAAACTCCCGGTTGAAGGGTTGACGATCAGCCCGCGGCCCAGGCCCGGTTTTCCATGACAGCGACGATCTCGCGGGCCGCCCGCGCCGCGCCATCGGTTTCGACCGGCTTGTAGGCCACAGGTTCGTGCATCGCCCGCAGCGCGCGCTCGGCCAATTCGTCTGGGCTCAGATCTTTGAAGTGCACCGCGCAGTCCGCGCAGTAATTGTTCAGGCGATGCCGGACATGGATGCATTGTTCGAAGTGGCGCTCGAGCGGAAAGCTCAGGAACGGCCGGCGCGTCGCGACAAGCTCCATGCAGGTGCTCAGGCCTCCTTGCACGAGTGCGAGGTCGGAGCACGCAAGATGCTCGAACAGGTTGTGCACGTAAGGCCGCACCTCGAGCCCTGGCAGCTCGGGAAAAGCCTCGCGCGGCAGCCGCGGCCCGGCCACCAGCACCAGCCGCAGCTCGGGCACCTGGCGCTTCATCGCCGGGAATGCCTCGACGATGCGGTGCAGCAGCGGGGCGCCGACGGCGGTGCCGCCCACGGCCGCGATGACCAGCTTCTCGTCGCGTCGATAACCGTGGCGGCGGCGCAGTTCGTCGGTGTCGGCCAGCGCCCTCGGGTCGAACGGCAGGGCGTAGCCCGTGAAACTGAAATTGCGCCGGGTCCAGTCGCGGATCTGGGGCAGGCCGGGACCAAACGGCAGGTCGGGGGCGTCCTCGGGATTGCCGACGAAGATGGCGCGGTCGCGGATCCACGGGTAGCGCGCGATATGCTCGATGTCGTCGGCATTGCGGTCGGCACAGAGATAGGCCTCGCGCGCATTGCCCTCCTCCATCGGCAGGCAGCCGACGAAGTCGGTCAGGAAAACGAAGGGCTGACGCTTGAGTTCGGGGTTCTCGTGATAGTGGTAGTCGACCTCCCAGGCCTCGTCGCCGATCACGATGTCGTAGTGCTCCGACTCGACCAGGTCGGTGAAGGTGAGGAAGTTGCGCGCCATCACCTCGTCCATGGTGCGCAGCGCGAAGAAGGCCTGCAGGTCGTGTTCGCCGGCCATCGATTCGAAGTGCCGGCTCTCGTTGGCCAAGCGCTTCGTGATCGGGTGCAGGCGCTCGCCCTCGCGCTCGAGGTAGGTGGACGCAGGATGGACCGTGAACCAGTCGATGTTCAGCTCTGGCTGCAGCTTGCGCATCTCGCGTGCGATCGCCAGGTCGCGCTGCACATGGCCCAGGCCGATGGCGCTCGAGATGAACAGCGCGCGCCGCCGGCGCGCCATGCCGCGCACCCAAGTGGACCGGGCCGGGCCGGGGCCAACGAAGTCGCGCACGGCGCGGCTAAAGGCCACGGGATCGCGCGCCTGCAACAGGTGCCCACCGCCGCCGATGGTGAGCAGCTGCGCACCCGGAACCAGCGCAGCGATGCGCTCGCCATCGGCGTAAGGCACGCGGCGGTCGTCGTCGCCGTGGATCACGAGCGTCGGGCAGCGCACTTGGCGTGCCTGCGGGCGCATGTCGGTGCCAAGCCAACCGGCCAGCCCCATCGCCACGGTGGCGCCGTCGGTGGCGGCGCCGCTGCGCACCACGCCGTCCTCGTAGGCCTTCGTCGAATGCGGTTCGGAAAAGACAACGGTGAAGAACTCGTCCAGATAGCCCGGCCAGTCGTCGCGCATGCGCTGCATCACAGCCTGCGTCGCCTGGACAGCCGCCGGGTTGGACAGCAGCCGCGCTGCGTAGCCGCCGGCGATGACAAGGTGAGACACCCGCGCTGGCTGCTCGGCAGCCAAGCGCAGCGCCACCATCGCCGTGGCCGAGATGCCCACGATCGCGGCGCGATCGACCTGCAGCGCGTCAAGGACGGCCACGAAGTCTGCGAAGTAGTGGTCGAAGGTGTAGGCCTCGGGTGTGGCTGGACGGTCGGAACGCCCGTTGCCGCGCAGGTCCGTCACGACAACCCGAAAATGCTGCGCCAGATAGGGCACGACACCCTTGTGCAGGTTCGTGTTGCCGATCTGGAACACGGGCGCGAACGCCAGCCACGGCCCGCTGGCACCGTACTGGGCGTACCAAGTGCGCACGCCATCGCGCTCGACGTATCCCTCGCGCTCGGGAACGACGGTTTCGAAGGGATAAGGCTCGTTCAGCGTGCCCAACGCCGGCAAGGGCCCCGCCGCGATGGCAAGCCGCTCGGCAGAGTCTTTCGTCATCGTGCGCTCCGTTTGGTTG
>JANLUW010000148.1:0-5166 GCA_031363645.1 Rhizobacter sp.
GCTACGCGCTGCCGAACCCGTACGAGCGCCTGAAGGAGCTGACCCGCGGCAAGGCGATCACGCGCGAGGCGATCGCGGCGTTCATCGCGACGCTGGAAATTCCTGTTGCCGAACGTGAGCGGCTGCTGGCGATGACGCCAAGTAGTTATACGGGCCAAGCGATTGAACTGGCGAAGCGGATCGGCTGAGCAAGCGATGAATTTCACCAGCCAACTCACCCGCGCAGAGCACCTCAACGACTCGATGCTCTGCGTCGGCCTCGACCCCGACCCGGCGAAGTTTCCCGGCTCGTGGAAAGACGACCCTAGCCGCATCTTCGACTTCTGCGCCACCATCGTCGACGCCACCAAAGACCTGGTGATCGCGTTCAAGCCGCAGATCGCGTACTTCGCGGCGCAACGCGCGGAGGATCAACTGGAACGGTTGATCGCGCACATTCACCAGGTGGCGCCCGAGGTGCCGGTGATCCTCGACGCCAAGCGTGGTGACATCGGCAGCACCGCCGAGCAATACGCGCGCGAAGTGTTCGAGCGCTACTGCGCCGATGCGGTCACGCTTTCGCCGTTCATGGGCTTCGACTCGATCGAACCGTACCTCGCTTACGACGGCAAGGGCGCGATCCTGCTGTGCCGCACTTCGAACCCCGGCGGGGCCGACCTGCAGGCGCAACTGCTGCCGAACGGCGACACGCTGTTCGAGCACATCGCGCGGCTCGCGGCAGGTGCATGGAACCGATCGGGCCAGCTCGCGCTGGTGGTCGGTGCGACCTTCCCGGCCGAGATCGCGCGGGTGCGCGAGCTCGCGCCGACGCTGCCGTTGCTGATCCCCGGCATCGGCGCGCAGGGCGGCGATGCAGCGGCCACCGTGCGCGCCGGCTGGCGGGCCGGCGTGCCGATCATCGTCAACTCGTCGCGCGCGGTGCTGTACGCGAGTCGTGGTGAAAACTTCGCCGAGGCCGCACGCGCCGCTGCGCTGGCCACGCGGGCCGAGCTGAATCGGGCGCGCCCGCTGGCCTGACCGGCCGAACAGGCCGTTGCATCGCCGCCAGGTCGGGCGTTGCATGCGCGGTCGCGCTCGTAACATCGCCCGACGATTCACACGCCGCGCCGAATGAAGCCCACCCACATGCTCGATGCCGAACCGCCCGAATCCGCACCGCGGCTCGCCGGGCGGTTTTTCTTCGGCACAACAGCCGGCGCCGCGCTCGTCAGTGCCGCCATTCTGTCGGTGGCGCCGCTCGGGCTGGCGCCCTCGATGCGGGCGTGGCTGGTCGGCAGCGTCGGCCTTTTCGCGGTGCTGTGCGGACTGGCAGTGCGCATCAGTGCGCGTGAGCGTTTTCCGATGCCCGCGGCGTTGTGCGGGGTCGCAGTGACCGCGATGGGGCTGAGCGGCCTGGTCAGCGCGCTGCTGAACGAGGGCCTGCGCAGCCCGCCGCTCGGCTTTTGCGGGCTGATCGTTTGCGTGGTCGGCGCGCTCACCGGCGTGCGCTGCAGCGTGGCGCTGGGTGCGTTCGCCTTGGCCGGGATGACGGCGATCGCCTGGGCCGAAACACGCGGCTGGATCACGACTCCCGCCGCGCCGACCCCCCTCGGCATGGTGTTGCTGTACCAATCGCTGATCGTGCTGTGCGGTGCGGTCGGTGGCGCGTTTCTCTCACGCGTGCTCGAGCGTTACCTGCTCGCGGCGGCCGAACGCGAGCAGCGCTTTCACGGTCTGCTGCGCATCGCCGCCGACTGGTACTGGGAGCAGGACGCGCACTTCCGGTTCACCTGCATGTCTGAGGCGAGCGCCGATGTCTCGGGCATCGCGCGTGGCGATCGCATGCAGTGCAAGCCCTGGGAGATCGCGGACATGGGCCTCAGCGACGACCAGCTCGACGCGCACCGCGCCGACCTCGAAGCGCACCGCCCGTTCAGCAACCTGCTGGCGCGGCGGCGCAACCCGGCCGGCCAGTGGCGCACCGTGAGCATCAGCGGCGAGCCGCGGTTCGACGCCGATGCGTTCGACGGCTACTGGGGCGTGGCGCGCGACGTGACCGACGAGGTGGCCGCGCAGCGTGCCGTCGCGGCCAGCGAGACGCGCTACCGGGAGCTGTTCACGCGCTCGCCTTCGCCGCTGTTCCTGCACCGCCGCGGCATGGTCTTCGACGCCAACGAGGCGGCCGCGCGAATGTTCGGTTTCGCGAATGCTGCGGCGATGAACGGCTTGGCCATCGTCACGCTGTTCCCGACTGGCGCCACGCGCGATCGCGTCATCGAGCGCATGAACCAGCTCGATGCGATGCCGCCGGGCGGAGGTTTGCCGGTCGCCGATTTCGAGCTGCGCGCGGTCGACGGCCGTTTGCTCAGCGTGCAGGCCACGGCGGTGCGCGTCGAGACCGCGAGCGGCCCGGCGAATCTCGCGATCTTCTTCGACATCTCCGCGCGCAAGGCGGTCGAGGGCGCGCTGCGGCGCTCCGAGGCGATGCTCTCGCACCTCTTCGCGACCAGCCCCGAGTCCGTCACGCTCTCGGAGATGGCGACTGGTCGCTGTGCGATGGTGAATGCTGCGTTCACGCGCCTGACCGGCTACGGCGCCGAAGAGGTCGTGGGCCGAACCGCACTCGAACTCGGGCTGTGGCACGAACCCGAGGCGCGCGGCCGGCTGCTCGCAACGCTGCAGCGCGAGGGCAAGGTCGTCGGCATGCCGGTCGACTTCATCACGCGCGCGGGCGAGCGCATTTCGACGCTGGTCTCGGCCGGCCGCTTCGAGATGGACCAGCGTGACTACCTTGTGCTCAACACGCGCGACGTGACCGAGAGCGAGCGCACGCGACTGCGCCACATCGCAATCCTCGAGCGCGCATCGATCGGCATCGCGTTCACGCGCGACGGCCGCTTCGTGCAGGCCAACCCGTTCTTCGAGCGCATGTTCGGCTGGGCGGAGGGCGCGTTCGTCGACCAGCCCGGTTCGGTGGTGTGGCCGAACGCCGAAGACTACCGTGAGGTCGGCGAGCTCGCCGGCCCGATCCTCTCGGCCGGCCGGCCATTCGAGGTCGAGCGTCGCATGCGCCGCTTCGACGGCAGCCAGTTCTGGTGCCGCCTGCTGGCCCAGGTGGTCGACCGCAACGAGCCGAACCGCGGCGGCACGATCTGGATTGCCGAAGACGTGACCGAGCGCCGCCGCCTCGACGAAGCGCTGGCCGCCGCGCGCGACGCGGCCGATGCCGCGAGCCGCGCGAAGGGCGCGTTCCTCGCCAACACCAGCCACGAGATCCGCACCCCGCTCAACGGCCTGCTCGGCCTGACGCGGCTCGCGATGCAGGCCGACCTGCCACCCGAGCGCCGCCAGCAATACCTCGCGCAGGTCCTCGACAGCGCGCAGGCGCTCGCCGGCATCATGTCCGACATCCTCGACGTCTCGAAGATCGAGGCCGGCAAGTTCGCGCTCGATGACACGCCGTTCGACTTGCGCGAGGCGCTCGACGCCACGCACCACGCCTACGAATCGCTGGCCGAGGTAAAGGGCTTGGCCTTGTTGCTGGCGATCGACGAGCGCCTGCCCACGCACCTGCGCGGTGACCCGGCGCGGGTGCGCCAGATCCTCTCGAACTTCGTCACCAACGCGCTCAAATTCACCGAGCGCGGCCAAGTGCTCATCGAGGCCACGCAAACCGATTCGGGTGGCCTGCGGCTGGCGGTTTCGGACACCGGGCCCGGCGTGCCGCCGGAGATGCAGGCACGCCTGTTCACGCCGTTCTCACAAGGCGATTCTTCGACCACGCGGCGCTTCGGCGGCACCGGGCTGGGCTTGTCGATTTGCCGCGAGCTGGCGCAGTTGATGGGTGGCACCGTCGGCGTGACGAGCGCGCCCGGTGGCAGCACCTTCTGGGCCGAGCTGCCACTGCCGCGCACCGCACCGGCGCAGCACACCGCGAGCACCGAGGCGCGCGACATCGCCCGCTTGCACGGCGCGCGTGTGCTGATGGCCGAAGACAACCCCGTCAACATGATGATCGCGGTGGCCATGCTCGAACTCTGGGGCGTGCATGTCGAGCAAGCCACCGATGGCCGCGACGCGGTCGACGCGGTGCATGCCGCGGCACGCGCGAGCAGGCCTTTCGACGTGGTCGTGATGGACGTGCAGATGCCGAACATGGACGGCCACGAAGCCGCACGCGAACTGCGCCGCCACTACAGCGCTGCCGCACTCCCGATCCTCGCGCTCACCGCCGCGGCGCTGGTTTCGGAACGCGAAGAAGCGCTCGACGCTGGCATGAACGACTTCCTCACCAAGCCGATCGACGCCACCAAGCTGCGTCAGGCGCTCGCGGCGCTGAGAGCCCCCTCTCCCCCTGGGAGAGGGTTGGGGTGAGGGCGGGCGCAGCCCGCTGCGTCCGCTCACCAAGACTCGCCAGTTGATCGAAGTCGAGGGCTCAACCGATCAACGGCAGCGCCCGCAGGCGTTGGCCCGTGAGCACGAACATCGCGTTCGCAACCGCCGGCGCGATCGGCGGCACGCCGGGTTCGCCGACGCCGCTCGGCGGTCGCGTGCTCGGCACGAGGTGCGTTTCGATGTGCGGTGACTCCGCCATCGTGACGATCGGGTAGTTCGGAAAGTTCGTCTGCCGCACCACGCCACCTTCGATGTCGATGCGCCCGTACAACGCCGCACTCAGCCCGAAGATCACGCCGCCTTCCATCTGCTGCGCAACGATCATCGGGTTCACGACCGTGCCGACATCGGCCGCACACACCACACGCCGCAGCTTCGCTTTGCCGCCCACCATCGAGAGCTCGACCACCTGCGCGACGATGCTGCCGAAGCTCTCGTGCAACGCGACGCCGCGGGCGACACCGGTCGGCAGCGCACGCGCTTCGCCGAAGCCCGGCCAGCCGGCTTTCTCGGCTGCGAGCTTGAGGACCGCCGCATGCCGTGGCGACTCTTTCAGCAGCGCGAGCCGGAACGCGACCGGGTCTTGCCGGGCCTCGAATGCGAGCTCGTCGATGAAACATTCGCTGAAGAACGCGTTGTGCGAGTGGCCGACCGAACGCCAGAAGCCCACCGGCACGCCGCTCTTCGTCGCGACATGCCCGATGCGCTGGTTCGCGATGCCGTAGGGCAGGTCGAACAAGCCCTCGCTGGTGGTCCTGTCGGGCGTGTCGATCGGGGCGGCGAGCGCGGGCA
>JANLUW010000150.1:0-2465 GCA_031363645.1 Rhizobacter sp.
GTCGAGCGCAACCGGCCGTACGACACCTTTGGCTGGGGCATCGTGTTCTCCGATCAAACGTTGGGCAACCTGCAGGCGGCCGACCCGGGCAGCGCGGCGCAGATTCTGGGTGCCTTCAACCACTGGGACGACATCGAGGTCGTGACTCGCGGCCACAAGGTGCGCTCGGGCGGCCACGGCTTTTGCGGCATCGGCCGCAAGCGCCTGCTCAACATTCTGCAAGCGCGCTGCGAGCAGGTCGGCGTGACGCTGGTGTTCGAGACCGACGTGCAAGGCGACGAGGCTTACCCTGATGCCGACCTGATCATCGCCGCCGACGGCCTGAACAGCCGCATCCGCGCGAAGTACGCCGCCACCTACCAGCCCGACATCGATGCGCGCCTTTGCCGCTTCGTCTGGCTCGGCACGACCAAGCTGTTCGACGCCTTCACGTTCGCGTTCGAAGAGACCGAGCACGGCTGGTTCCAGGCCCACGCGTATCGCTTCGACGACACCACCGCGACCTTCATCATCGAAACACCCGAGCATGTGTGGCGCCGCGCCGGGCTCGACACGATGGACAAGGAAAGCGCGATCGCATTTTGCGAGAAGCTCTTTGTCGAGCACCTTGACGGCCATGCGCTGATCTCGAACGCGAGCCACCTGCGCGGGTCTTCGCACTGGATCACTTTCCCACGTGTCGTCTGCGAGCGCTGGGTGCACCACAACGGCAGGGCGCCTGTCGTGCTGATGGGTGATGCGGCGCACACCGCGCACTTCTCGATCGGCTCGGGCACCAAGCTCGCACTCGAAGATGCAATCGAGCTCGCGCGCTCGATCGCCGCGCACCCGGGTAATTTGAAAGTGGTCCTGCAGCACTATCAAGACCTGCGCAGCATCGAGGTGCTGCGCATCCAGAATGCAGCGCGCAATTCGACCGAGTGGTTCGAGAACGTCGACCGCTATGTGGGCCTGCCGCCCGAGCAGTTCGCCTACTCGCTGTTGACGCGCAGCCAGCGCATCAGTCACGAGAATTTGCGGTTGCGTGACAAGGGCTATATCGAAGTCTACGAAGACTGGATCGCGCAGCACGCAGGCGCACCGCACGGCGCGGCGCGGGCCACGGGCCACGGGCCGATCCCGCCGATGTTCACGCCGTTCACCGCGCGTGGCACCACATTGAAGAACCGCATCGTCGTCTCGCCGATGGCGCAGTACTCTTGCGTCGACGGCGTGCCGGCCGACTACCACCTCGTGCACCTCGGCGCGCGCGCGATGGGCGGCGCGGGCCTGGTGTTCGCCGAGATGACCTGCCCGTCGGCCGACGCGCGCATCACGCCGGGCTGCCCGGGCTTGTGGAACGTCGCGCAGCGCGACGGCTGGAAGCGCATCGTCGATTTCGTGCACGCCAATACCGCGGCCAAGATCGCGATCCAGCTCGGCCACGCCAGCGCGAAGGGTTCGACCCGCATCGCATGGGAAGGCATCGACCAGCCGCTCGATGCCGGCAACTGGCCGCTGATTTCTGCGTCGAAGCAGCAGTACGTCGACGGCGTCAGCCACTGGTCGCACGCGATGACGCGCGACGACATGGACCGCGTGCGCGACGACTTCGTTCGCGCCACGCGCTTCGCCGCCGAGGCCGGGTTCGACTGGCTGGAGCTGCATTGCGCGCACGGCTATTTGCTGTCGTCGTTCATCTCGCCTCTGACGAACCAGCGCACCGACGCGTACGGTGATTCGCTTGCGAACCGGCTGCGCTACCCGTTCGAAGTGTTCGCGGCGGTGCGCGCCGGGTGGCCGACGAACCTGCCGATCTCGGTGCGAATCTCGGCGCACGACTGGGTCGAAGGTGGCATCACGCCCGATGACGCGGTCGCGATCGCGCGTGCCTTCAAGGCCGCGGGCGCCGACCTGATCGACTGCTCGTCGGGCCAGGTCAGCAAGCAGGAGCGGCCGGTGTTCGGCCGCATGTTCCAGACGCCATTTTCCGACCGGGTGCGCAACGAGGCCGGCATCGCGACGATCGCGGTCGGGGCGATCTCGGAGGCCGATCACGTCAACAGCATCATCGCCGCCGGCCGCGCCGACCTGTGTGCGATCGCGCGCCCGCACTTGGCGAACCCGGCATGGACGCTGATGGAATCGGCCCGCATCGGCTACACCGAAATTGAGTAGCCCAAGGCCTACCGCGCGGCCGAGTCGCAGCTCGAGCGCAATCTCGAACGAGGCAGCGTCGCATGAGGCCCCACGACGCCTCCCACGTGCTGCTCAGCGAGGCGCATGAGCTCGGCCATGAAGGCCGCGCCGCGAGTGGCGACCACGCGGCGCTGAAACTGTGGCTGCACATGCTCGCGAGCACGACGCACATCGAAGCCGAGATCCGCACCCGGCTGCGCGAGCGCTACGGCATCTCACTCGCGCGCTTCGACTACATGGCGCAGCTCTTTCGCTTCAAAGCGGGGCTCAAGATGCGCACACTGTCG
>JANLUW010000158.1:0-4389 GCA_031363645.1 Rhizobacter sp.
CCCCGCGAACCGCGTGCGAAAGAACTCGCTCCAGCCCGGCACGAGCGTCTCGTCGGAGGTGACGCGCCCGACCTCGAAGCCGCAGTTCGACGGCCGCAGCGGTGCCACGTCGATCCCACGCGCGGCGAGCCATGGCACCCACGCACCGTCGGAGCCCAGCCGCGCCCAGCTGGCGCCACCGAGTGCCAGCACGACGGCATCAGCTTCGACCACGACCTTGCCTGCGGGGCCGTCGAGGCGCAGCGCCAGCGTGCCGCGCTCGACCGCACCTTCGGCCCACCCGCTCCATCGGTGCCGCATGTGAAACACGACGCCCGCAGCGCGCAGACGGTGCAGCCACGCGCGCAACAGCGGTGCGGCTTTCAGGTCGGTCGGGAAGACTCGGCCGGAGCTGCCGACGAAAGTGCCGATGCCGAGGCCCTGCGCCCAGGCGCGCAGCTCGGTGGGGCCGAACGCGAGCAGCATCGGCTCGACGGCGGCGCGCCGCGTGCCGAAGCGATCGAGCAGAGTTTCGAGCGCCTCGCTGTGCGTCAGATTCAAGCCGCCCTTGCCAGCGAGCAAAAACTTGCGGCCGACCGACGGCATCGAATCGAACACGTCGACCTGCGCCCCGCTTGCCACGAGCACCTCGGCCGCCATCAACCCCGCCGGCCCGCCACCGATGACCGCGACGCGTGACGCGGCAGTTAAAAGAGTTGGTTTCATGGCAGCAAGACGCATGTGCAAAAACGGGGCAGTGTGGCATGGCGCGTAAGGTTTACTCGATCGCCGCGACTCAACGACTTACCGCAAGCTTTGGAGCACGCGATGACCTCGCTCAATCGCCTGACGACCCCGCTCGCAGCCGGGCTGGCACTCGCCGCTGCCGGCTTCTCTGCGTGGGCCGCAGAACCGCAAAATTGCAGCGCGCAGAGCGCAGCAGCCGCCCCACCTGTCGTCGAGCTGTACACCTCCGAGGGCTGCAGTTCGTGCCCGCCGGCCGACGAGTGGCTGTCACAACTGAAAGCCGATCCGTCAATCGTCGCACTCGCCTTTCACGTCGACTACTGGGATCGGCTCGGCTGGAAAGACCGCTTCGCGAGCGCCGCGTACACGCAACGCCAAGCGCAGCAGCACGCGACCAGCGGCGCACGTTTCAGCTACACGCCACAAGTGATCGTCGACGGCGCCGACCGGCCCGACTGGCCGCGCGCGCAAATCGCGTCGCTTGGTCGGTCGCGCGCGCCCATCGAGGTTCGGCTGGTCCGCGACGCGAACCGCTTCGAGGCCAGCGTCAAACCGCTCGGCAAACAGCCGTTGCAATTGGCGGCCTACTGGGCCGTGACCGAGCAAGGCCACGTCAGCGCCGTCAAGGCCGGCGAGAACGACGCCGTGACGCTGACCCACGATTTCGTCGTGCGCGAGTACCGGCAAGTCGCCGCCTGGGATGCCCGCGCCGATGCGCCGGTGACTCTGCACTTCGAGCCCACCCACTCCGCCGACCGGGCGCATCCGCGGCAAGTGAACCTGGTGATCGTCGACGCCGCCACCGGTCGGCCGGTGCAAGCGGTCAAGCTCGGCTGTTGACGCGCGCGAGGATCCTCCCGATCAGTCGACCGCTCGCAATTGCGCCCGCAATTTTTCACCCAACTCCGGCTTGTGCGCGAACGGGTCGGTCGGGTTGCGTGGGGTCATGATGTCTTCGAGGCGCACCTGAACGCTGGCGAGCGATTTCGGATGGCTGAAAACGTAGAAGCGGCGCTCGGCGATCGCGTCGAACACGAACTGCGCGACCTCGGCGGCGCTGACCTTGCCGCTGCTCACGGCCTTGTCGCTCATCGCTTGACCGATCATCTGGCTGCGCGTCGGCTTGCGGCCGGCATCGACCATCTCTGCCGGGCGGTTGCGGTGGCTGTGCGTGATGCCGGTCGGCACGAAGAACGGGCACAGCACCGAGGCGCTGATTTGCTCGGTGACGAGCTTCAAGTCTTGATACAGCGTCTCGCTCATCGCGACCACCGCGCTTTTGGTCGCGTTGTAGACGCCCATGTTCGGCGCGTTGAGCAGCCCGGCCATCGACGCGGTGTTGGTGATGTGACCTTCGTACGCCACGTCTTGCGCGGCCGCCGCCAGCATCATCGGCGTGAACACGCGAATGCCGTGGGCCACGCCCATCAGGTTGACGCCGACGACCCATTCCCAATCTTTCAGCGTCGTTTCCCAGATCAAGCCGCCGGCGCCTACACCGGCATTGTTGAAGACGAAATGCGGTGCGCCGAAACGCTTAAAGGTGGCGGCACCGAGCGCCTCGAACTCGGCCGCTTTCGACACGTCGAGCCGAAACGGCAGCACCTGCGCGCCGAGCGCCGTGATCTCGGCGGCGGCGGTGTCGAGTGCGTCTTGCTGCACATCGGCCATCACGATGTTCATGCCCATGCGCGCGGCGATGCGCGAGGCTTCCAGGCCGAAGCCCGATGCGGCGCCGGTGATCACGGCCGTGCGGCCTTTGAAGGTCTTCATGGTTGGCGTTTCTCTTTCAGGCAGGTTGCAGTTTCTTGATCTGGAAGGCGATGCGCGGAAAGTGCACGTGGACCGTGCCGGCGCGCTCGTCGGTTCGCGCCACCACCACCTCTTGCGTGCTCAGCCCGACCAGCCGGCCCGCGACCGCGTCGTGCGCGTAGTCGGTCGGCGTCACCGTGACCTCGTCGCCTTGCGCCAGGCCCGGCTCGGCGGTGAACGACAACGGCGCGTGCTGGCCCTGCGCCGCGACCTCGATCGCTTCCGCGCTTTTCATCTTGGTGAACTCACCCTGCCCGAAGCCATGCACACGCTGGTACCACGCGTCGACTTTCGGGTACGCATCGAGCACAACTGCCACAGGCGGCGCGAGTTGCATGAACCATACCGACTGCGCCGCCGAAAAGTCGGCGATCGACGGCAGCGCCCCGAGCAGGAACGGCTGGCCGTTGCTCAGCATGTGCTCGAGCCGCGCGAGGTAGGTTGCGACGGCGGCCGCACCGTCGGTGACGGTTGCGCGCCGCAGGTTTGGGTTCATCGCAGCACGGTCGGCGCCGAAGGCTTTGAGCATCTCCGGCGTCGCGTCTTTCAGCACGTGAGGTGCGCCGGCGGGTTGCAGCGTGAACGGCACAGCCGCCCAAAACAACGTGGTGTCGGCCCACTGCGCGACGATGTCGGCGATGCCCGCGGTCGCCATCGGGTACAGCGGCGGCTCGGGCTTGCGCGCATCGAGCTCGCGGCACATCAACGCGGTGTCGCAGTAAATGTCTGCACCGATCTGCATGAACGGGGTGCGGCGGTAGCCGCCGGTCAACGCGACCACGTCGGGCTTGGGCAGGATGCTGGGCACGATCACAGAGCGCCACGGCAGGCCTTTGAAGCCGAGGATCAGCCGCACCTTTTCGGAGAACGGCGAGCCGGCGTAGTGGTGCAGGATGAGGTCTGACATGGTGGCCCTTCGGTTCAGCGTGGCATGACACGCTGCAAGGTGAAATCGACGCCGGGCGTGCCGCGGTGTGCGGGGCTGCGCAAGCTCAAATCAGCTTGACGACCTGCTTGCCGAAGTTCTTGCCCTTGAGCAAACCGAGGAAGGCTTCGGGCGCAGCGGCCAAACCTTGTGCGACCGACTCGCGGTACTTCAGCTTGCCTGTGGCGACCGCGGCGCCGAGTTCTTTCAACGCCTCGGGCCAGAGCGCCATGTGCTCGCTGACGATGAAGCCCTCGAGCGTCAAGCGATTCATCAGCAGCAATTGCGGCTGCTTCATCGGGATCGCCTCGCCGTCGTAGCCGCTGATCATCCCGCACAGCGCGATGCGGCCGAACGCGTTCATGCGCGACAGCACCGCGTCGAGCACCGCGCCGCCGACGTTCTCGAAGTAGCCGTCGATGCCGTCGGGCGTGGCGGCCTTGAGCGCTTCGTAGAGCGACTTAGGATCGGTGTGGGCCTTGTAGTCAATGCAGGCGTCGAAGCCGAGTTCGTCGACCACATAGCTGCACTTCTCGGCGCCCCCGGCGATGCCGATCGCGCGGCAGCCGCGTGCTTTGGCGAGCTGGCCGACGGCGCTGCCGACCGCACCGCTGGCCGCACTCACCGCGATCGTCTTGCCCGCCGCCGGCTTGCAGATTTGCGTCAGCCCGTACCACGCCGTCACACCCGGCATCCCGACCGCGCCAAGGTAGGCCGACAGCGCGATGTGCGCGGTATCGACCTTGCGCAGCGTGCCTGGCACGGTCGCGTCGACGACGCTGAACTGCTGCCAGCCACCGAAGCCGACGACCTTGTCGCCCACTGCATAGCCCGCGTTTTTCGACGCGACGACTTCGCCGACCGTGCCGCCCTGCATCACCGCGTTCAGCGGCTGCGGCACGGCGTAGCTCTTCGCGTCGTTCATG
>JANLUW010000176.1:0-2459 GCA_031363645.1 Rhizobacter sp.
AGGCGCCAGCCGAGCGCGAGGTCTCCAGACGAGTAAGGGATGACGCCGCAGCGGGGAGGCCGTGCTCGACCTGGTGTTCGAGCTCGACTCGATCGCCCCGCCGCATGATGATGCTCGTTCAAACTGCGAGGCGACATTCCGCTCAACGCGCGATTGCTTCGACTGCGACCAGCGCGGCCATGGTGCCCCGGCATCGAACGGTGCCGCACGCGCACG
Organism: Rhizobacter sp.; assembly: GCA_031363645.1. Lineage (GTDB taxonomy): Bacteria > Pseudomonadota > Gammaproteobacteria > Burkholderiales > Burkholderiaceae_C > LMDS01. The sequence continues at coordinate 217 of JANLUW010000176.1, forward strand.
GGTAGGAGGCCGGCTCGTCGCCATCGTCAATGACGAGCGCGTAGTCGAGGAGGAGTTCTTCGTCGGCTCGAATGCGACGCAGCGTGCGCACGACGAGGTGCAAGGTGCCGTCGGCGGCTCGACGCTCAACGGCTTCGACGTTGGGCACGCAGGCGTGATTGATGTGCCTCAAGGCATTGCCGCCCTGTGCTCCGTCGATCACGCTGCCGTCGGAAAGACCGAACAGGTAGGTGAGGTTGTCGTCCCATGCAGGATCGGTCTCGTCAGGCGCGTAACGGCGGCCGTCGTAGCAGCCGATCTCCTCACGGGTATGCATGGCGCGCAGGGCGAACACACCTTGTCCGTGGATTGGGCTTTGGCGCACTGCGATGGCTGCCGCGAGGGTCGCGTTGGAAGCATGATGGGATGGTTTCATGACGCGCGATTGTCGCGCACGAGTGCGCAGGTTCCGTGCTTGACCGCACGTCGGCTTCCTGTCAGGCCCCGATCCGCGTCAACAGCCAGACCACCAGCACGGCAGCCGCCAAACGTGTCAAACACCACTTAAACGTCCCGAACCCGACCGTAGCCGCATAGGTCTGTTGACGCCGGCCGAAAACTGACCAGCCATCGAAGGTGGGAGGTGCGGACGATTTCTTGGACTACCTTGGAGGTAGTCCATGTATTCATACGAAGACCGCGTTCGAGCGGTCAAGCGCTACATCGAGCTTGGCGAACGCACCGTGGCGACCATTCAGCAGTTGGGGTACCCGACAAAGAACGCTCTCAGAAGCTGGCATCGGGAATTCGAGCGATCTTGCGATCTGCCGACAGGCCATGTGCGCGCGTCGAAGGATTCCGGCGAGCAAAAGCAGCTGGCGGTCGACCACTATCTCGATCATGGTCGCTGTATGACCGTGACCATCGAGGCACTCGGCTATCCAGGCAGAGACACACTGGCCGCCTGGATTGATGAGCTGCATCCTGATGCCGCAAAACGCCTCGTCGGCAGAGTTGGAAGTGTTCCGCGCCCGGCGGGGTTGAAGAAGGCGGCTGTCATCGAGCTGTGCACCCGCCGAGGAAGCGCGAAGGCGGTGGCCGAGAAGCTGGGCGTGAGCAGGCCGACGTTGTACAACTGGAAGAACCGGCTCACTTGGCCGTGAGGCCCCGGCATCAACGAAACGCCATGCCGATCTACTGCCAGAGTCACAGCGCGCGGAGCTGGAGCGACAGCTCGAAACGCTTCGACGCGACGTTCGCACTTTGCAGCTCGAGCACGACCTCTTGAAGAAGGCCGACGAACTACTAAAAAAAGGCCTGGGCGTCGACCCGCGGCTCCTGACGAACCGGGAGAAGACGCTGCTGGTTGAAGCCCTGAGACAGACCCATGCGCTGCCAGATCTCCTGGCCCGGCTCGGGCCTTGCTCGAAGCTCCTATTTCTATCATCGAGCGCGGTCGGGGGTCGCTGATAAATACGGGGATGTGCGGCGGACGATGGCCAACATCTTCGAAGGCAATCACCGCGGCTACGGCTACCGCCGGATTCACGCGTCACTTGGCAGGCAGCACGTCTCGATCTCGGAGAAGGTCGTGCAGCGTTTGATGAAGCAGGAACGCCTGGTTGTCACCGTGAAGAAGCGACGTCCCTGCAAGTCCTACTTGGGAGAGATCAGCCCTGCGCCAGACAATCTCATCAATCGCGACTTCCAGGCTTGCGCGCCGAACGAGAAGTGGCTCACCGACATCACAGAGTTATAGCTTCCGGGTGGCAAGGTGTATCTGTTGCCGATGATCGACTGCTTCGACGGGCTGGTCGTCAGCTGGTCCATGGGCACGCGGCCAGACGCTGAGCTCGTGAACACCATGCTGGATGCAGCGGTCGAGTCGGTCGCTGACAACGAACACCGGCCCATTGTGCATTCCGATCGTGGCGCCCACTGTCGCTGGCCCGGCTGGCCCGGCTGGCCCGGCTGGCTAGCTCGGATCGGCGACGCGAAGCTGGTTCGCTCGATGTCGCGCAAAGAAAGGGTGCTCGCCTGACAACGCGGCATGCGAAGGCTTCTTCGGCCGGCTGAAGACGGAGCTGTTCTACCCTCGGCAGTGGCAAGCCACCACCCTCGAACAGTTCATGCAGGTCCTCGACTCCTACATCCGCTGGTACAACGAGACGCGAATCAAGCTCTCACTTGGCTCTCTCAGCCCGATCGAATACCGAGAAAGCCTCGAAATCGCGGCTTATCTCAGTCCAAGTTTTTGTCCGCAC
>JANLUW010000188.1:0-6789 GCA_031363645.1 Rhizobacter sp.
AACAACAGCACCAACATCGGCCGGATTCGCTTGCCTCCGGCGCTGATGATGTAGTCCGCGATCTGGTTGATCATCACCACATCGGATGCGAGACGGTGCCGGATCACGCTGTCGACTTCACGCATGTCGCTGGACATCAGAGCTGCTGCGCTGTAGGCAGAGATGTCCGCGGTCGGCGATTCGGAGATGAGAGAGTTGGTGTGCACGCTAGGCTCGTCGGATACGCGCCGATTATAGAAAGTGTGCCGAGTGCGAGTGAGGCCGACGGCGTTTAGTGGTTATGGGCCACCCGCGTGCTATAATTCTTGGCTTTGCTTGCCTTGCAAAGCCGTTCCGCGACGGGTTTGACCCAAGGCTACGGTGAACTTCGAAAGGGCTGATATGTACGCGGTCATAAAAACCGGCGGTAAACAATACAAGGTTGTTTCCGGCGAAAAGATCAAAATAGAACAGATTGCTGCGGATGTTGGCCAAGAGATCACGATCGACCAAGTGTTGGCCATCGGTGCCGGCGCTGACTTGACAGTCGGGACTCCTTTGGTAACGGGCGCAAGCGTGGTAGCCACCGTGTTGGCTCATGGCAGGCATGACAAGGTGCGCATTTTCAAGATGCGCCGTCGTAAACACTACCAAAAGCGGCAGGGTCATCGCCAAAACTACACCGAGATCCAAATCGGTGCGGTGAACGCGTAAGGAGCAAGAACCATGGCACAGAAAAAGGGCGGCGGTTCCACACGGAATGGCCGCGACTCCCAACCGAAGATGCTCGGCGTCAAGGTGTTCGGCGGCCAGAAGATTCCGGCCGGCTCGATCATCGTGCGCCAACGTGGCACCAAGTTTCACGCCGGTACGAATGTCGGCGTCGGCAAGGACCACACGTTGTTCGCGCTGGTCGACGGTCAGGTGAGTTACGCCATCAAAGGCCCGCGCAATCGCCAGACGGTGTTTGTCACGGCATTCTGATCGGCCGATCGTCGCGCGAGCGGCGGCTGACCTACACCAAAGCCCCGGCCTGCCGGGGCTTTGGTCTTTCTGGCGACGCCGTAATATCAGGCCTCTACCCGAATCAAGACCATGAAATTTGTTGACGAAGCGACCATCGATGTCGTCGCCGGTGACGGCGGCAATGGCTGCATGAGCTTTCGGCGCGAGAAGTTCTTGCCGTTCGGCGGTCCGAACGGCGGCGACGGCGGCAAGGGCGGCAGCGTCTACGCGGTCGGCGACCGCAACCTAAACACGCTGATCGACTTCCGCTATGCGCGCCGCCACGAGGGCCGCCGCGGTGAGAACGGGCGCGGCTCCGACCAGTACGGCGCCGCCGCCGAAGACATCGTGATGCGCATGCCGATGGGCACAGTGATCAGCGACACCGAGACCAACCAGGTGGTCGCAGAACTGCTGGTGCCCGAAGAAAAAATGCTGATCGTCAAGGGTGGTGACGGTGGCTTCGGCAACCTGCATTTCAAGACCAGCACGAACCGCGCGCCGCGCCAGAAAACGCCAGGCTGGCCTGGCGAGCAAAAGAAACTGAAGCTGGAATTGAAGGTGCTTGCCGATGTCGGCCTGCTTGGTATGCCGAATGCCGGCAAGTCGTCGCTGATCACTGCCATTTCGAACGCGCGGCCGAAGATTGCCGACTACCCGTTCACCACCTTGCACCCGAACCTCGGCGTCGTGCGCGTTGCGCCGGAGCAGAGCTTCGTGGTCGCCGACATTCCGGGATTGATCGAAGGTGCATCCGAGGGCGCAGGGCTGGGTCACCTGTTCTTGCGACACCTCCAGCGCACGCACTTGCTGCTGCACCTCGTCGATTTCGCGCCCTTTGATGACGCGGTCGACCCGGTCGCGCAAGCCAACGCGATCGTCGACGAGTTGAAGAAGTACGACCAGTCGCTTCACGACAAGCCGCGCTGGCTCGTGCTCAACAAGATCGACATGGTGCCGGTCGAAGAACGCGAGAAGCGCGCGAAGGACTTCGTCAAGCGCTTCAAGTGGAAGGGTCCGGTGTTCCAAGTTTCAGCGCTCACGCGCGAGGGCTGTGAGCCGCTGGTCCGCGCGATCTACAAGCACGTGGCTTCGCTGAAAAACGTGGTGCTGGACGACCCCGATCCGCGCTTCGACGAGGCGCCCGCCACCTCGACGCCATGAGCGCGGCGCTCCAGCGCGCGCGGCGGATCGTCGTCAAGGTCGGCTCCAGTCTGGTGACGAACGAAGGTCGCGGCGTCGACGCTGAAGCGGTCGGCAACTGGTGCCGGCAGATGGCGGTGCTGGCGGGCGAGGGCCGCGAGATCGTGATGGTGTCGAGCGGCGCGATCGCCGAGGGCATGAAGCGCTTGGGGTGGTCGGTGCGGCCCCGGGAAGTTCACGAGCTGCAAGCGGCCGCCGCCGTGGGGCAGATGGGCCTGGCGCAAATCTACGAATCCAAGCTGCGCGAGCACGGCATGGGCAGCGCGCAGGTGCTGCTGACCCATGCCGATCTGGCCGATCGAGAACGCTACCTGAACGCGCGCTCGACGCTGCTGACTTTGCTCTCGCACAAGGTCATCCCTGTGATCAACGAGAACGACACGGTCGTCGTCGACGAGATCAAGTTTGGCGACAACGACACGCTTGGCGCGCTGGTCGCCAACTTGGTCGATGCCGATGCGCTGGTGATCCTGTCCGACCAGCGTGGTCTGTACTCGGGCGATCCGCGCAAGGAACCCGACGCGCAATTCATCAGCGAGGCCAAAGCCGGTTCGCCTGAACTCGAGCGCATGGCAGGCGGCGCCGGATCGAGCTTGGGCCGCGGCGGCATGTTGACAAAAATTCTCGCGGCCAAGCGCGCTGCGAGCAGTGGCACGAGCACCGTGATCGCTCACGGGCGCGAGGTGGACGTGTTGATTCGGCTCGCCCACGGTGAAGCGATCGGCACTGCGTTGATCGCGCCCACGCACAAGCTCGCGGCGCGCAAGCAATGGATGGTCGACCACCTTCAGCTGCGTGGCGCAGTCGTGGTCGATGAAGGCGCCGCTCGCAAGGTGCGCGACGAAGGCAAGAGCCTGCTGCCGATCGGCGTGACCGATGTGCAGGGCGAATTTCACCGCGGTGACGTCATCGCCGTGCGTGGCTTGAACGGCGCCGAACTCGCACGCGGCCTCTCGAACTACGGCAGCAGCGAAGCCCGGTTGATCGCGCGCAGGCCGTCGAGTGAATTCGAAAGGCTGCTCGGCTACACGGCCGAGCCGGAGCTGATTCACCGCGACAATTTGGTGCTGGTGTAGCCACGACTCACGTCTGTGTGTGGCCGGGCCCGAACCCGTGTGAGTTCAGTCTGCCAGTTTCTCCGGTGGCGCCGGCATGTCGACCGGAGGGAGGAGCCCGACTTCGTGATGCGGCTCGTCGAAATACATTTGACCATCATCCCGGTGGTGCGGCCGCATCCCCGAACGTAGATATCGGTTGTGATGCGTGCCGCGCGGCAGGAAACGCGCGAGCTCGGTCAACGCCATTTGGTACACGTCGCGCTTGAACTCGATCACGAGCTCGAGCGGTACCCAGTATTCGTTCCAGCGCCAGGCATCGAACTCGGGGTGGTCGGTCGCGCGCAGGTTCATGTCACTGTCGCGGCCGACGAGCTGCAACAAAAACCAGATCTGCTTTTGACCGCGGTAGTGGCCGCGCGCGTCGCGCCGGATGAAGTGATCCGGCACCTCGTAGCGAAGCCAGTCGCGTGTGCGCGCGACGATGCGCACATGCTCGGGCACGAGGCCGACTTCTTCATGGAGTTCGCGGAACATCGCCTGCTCGGGCGTCTCGCCGAATTTGATGCCCCCTTGCGGGAACTGCCAGGAGTGAGTGCGGATGCGCTTGCCCCAAAACACCTGGTTTCTCTGGTTGAGCAGGACGATGCCGACGTTGGGTCTGAACCCTTCACGGTCGAGCATAATCAACCCCGTTTTATTCGTTGAATTCATTATTACACCGGTGTGACGGGATTTAACCCCTGCGGTTTCCCTCAGCGCACGAGCGAGTTTCGCCAGCCCCGCCGGTGCCGCGCACAGCCGCTCCACCGTTCACGCCCAACGCCACAGCACGCCGCATGAAAGCTTCCCGGTTCTTCATCTCCACGCTCAAAGAAGCGCCCGCCGACGCAGAGGTCGCGAGCCACAAGTTGATGATGCGCGCGGGCTTCATCAAGCGGCTTGGCGCAGGCATCTACAGCTACATGCCGATGGGGCTGCGCGTGATCCGCAAGGTCGAGAACATCGTTCGCGAAGAGATGAACCGCGCCGGTGCGATCGAACTTCTAATGCCGGTCGTGCAGCCAGCCGAGCTCTGGCAAGAGACCGGCCGGTTTCAGAAGTACGGCCCCGAGTTGCTGCGGATCAAAGACCGCCACGACCGCGATTTCGTGATCCAGCCGACCAGCGAAGAAGTCATCACCGACATCGCACGGCAAGAGCTGCGCAGCTACCGCACGCTGCCACGGAATTTTTACCACATCCAGACAAAGTTTCGCGACGAGCGACGGCCGCGCTTCGGCGTGATGCGGGGGCGAGAGTTCACGATGAAAGACGCGTACTCGTTCGATCGCGACGTCGAATCCGCGAGCAAGAGCTACGACATCATGTTTGCCGCCTACACGCGCATCTTCGAACGCATGGGCCTGACCTTTCGCGCGGTCGCGGCCGACAACGGTTCGATCGGCGGCGTGCGTTCGCACGAATTCCAGGTCATTGCCGACACCGGCGAGGACGCGATCGTGTACTGCCCGACATCCGACTACGCGGCCAATATCGAGATGGCTGAGGCCGTTGCGCCAGGCACGCCGCGCGCGGCGCCGAGCGCGGCACTGTTGAAGACGGCGACACCGGGCAAGGCGACCTGCGATGACGTGGCAGCGTTGCTCGGCGTGCCGCTTCAGAAGACCGTGAAATGCATCGTGCTGGCAACAGAGGGAAAGACCGAGCGTGTCGATTTCGGGCAAGTAACACTGTGGCTGCTGCTAGTGCGCGGGGACCATTCGCTCAACGAGATCAAGGCGAGCAAGGTGCCCGGCCTGAACGACGGTTTTCGCTTCGCGACCCCTGCCGAGATCGACGCGCAGTTCGGCTGCAAGCCCGGCTACCTCGGGCCGATCGAGCCGAATGGCGCAGAGCGGCAGCCGGTCACGGTCATCGCCGATCGCACCGTCAGCGCGATGAGCGACTTCGTCTGCGGCGCGAACGAGGTCGACTTCCACTTCACCGGCGTCAACTGGGGTCGTGACCTGCCCGAGCCCGATGTCGTCGCCGACATCCGCAACGTCGTCGCAGGCGACCCTTCGCCCGATGGCAATGGCGCGCTCGCGATCCAGCGCGGTATCGAGGTCGGCCACGTGTTCCTGCTCGGCTCGTACTACAGCGAGAAGATGAATGCCAACTACCTCGACGAAGCCGGCAAGCCGCAGCTGATGCAAATGGGTTGCTACGGCATCGGCGTCACGCGCATCCTCGGCGCCGCGATCGAACAGAATTTCGATGAACGCGGCATCGTCTGGCCGACCGCGATCGCGCCGTTCACGGTGGTGATCTGCCCGATCGGCTACGACCGCTCGGCCGACGTGAAAGCCGCTGCCGACCAGCTCCACGACGACCTGGAACGCGCCGGCGTCGACGCAATGCTCGACGACCGGGGCGAGCGCCCCGGGGCAATGTTCGCCGACTGGGAACTCGTCGGCGTGCCGCACCGTGTGGTGCTCTCGGACCGCGGCTTGAAAGAGGGGAAGGCCGAGTACCAGGGCCGCCGCGACACGCAGGCAACCTCGATCGCCATTGCCGAGTTGCTGCCCGTGTTGAAGGCCAAGCTCGTCGCATGAACGGCGCTCTCTCCCGACAAGGGAGAGCGCGGCGCAGCCTGACTGCCGCGGCCGTGCTGAGCCCGCTTGCGGCGTTGAATGCGGTCGTGCCGACGCGAGCCTGTGCTGGCACGCAGGTCGAAGAACCGCTCGCGAACGCGGTGCGCTCGGCGCTTGCTGCAGCGGTTAGTGATGCCGCGCCGCCGAAACCGCAGTTCGACACGATGGATGCCCGCCTGGCCTACCTGCGCTGGCTCGGCGACATGAGCAACCGACTCAAAAAGCGAGAAACCGAGCACCTGCGTCGTGTCGACTTTTTGGAGGCCGCCTGGTATGAAAGCACGCGCGCCGGGCTGGAGCCGGCCTTGCTGCTCGGGTTGATTCAGGTCGAGAGCGGGTTTCGGCGCTATGCCATCAGCAGTGCCGGTGCGCGCGGCTACACGCAGGTGATGCCGTTCTGGGCGCGACTGATTGGCGATGGCGATCCGGCGCGGCTGTTCCACATGCAGACCAACCTGCGCTTCGGCTGCGTGATCCTGCGCCACTACCTCGACCGCGAGCGCGGCGACCTGTTCATGGCGCTGGGCCGCTACAACGGCAGCCGCGGGCGGGCCGAATATCCCAACGCGGTGTTTGCATCGCGGCGGCAGTGGCTGGTGGCCTAATGCTAAGTCGCGTTCAAACATCACGACTGTCAGACATTGTCGAAGAACTGCTGCAATCGATTCGAGACATGAAGGCAGGTCGGGGCCAAGTGGTCGTCTCCCCTGCCATCGAAGCGCGAAGCAAGACGGGGCTATCCCAATCGCAGTTTGCCGCGCTGCTTGGGGGTGTCGATCCGCACGCTTCAAGGCTGGGAGCAAGGCCGCAAGCTGCCGAGCGGTGCGGTCAGGACATTGCTGGCAATCGCACGAACCAACCCGAAGGCTGTCTTGGCAGTCCGGCAAATCGATGGCTGACATCCAATTCCG
>JANLUW010000260.1:0-5299 GCA_031363645.1 Rhizobacter sp.
GAAAGCCTTTCAAAATCATCGACTTAACGGCTTCTTGTGAACGAGACTTGAGCTTTGGGCGGTAACTTCACAGTCGTACCGAGCCCCGCGAATCTCGCCGCCACGCGTCTGCGCGTGGCGGTCGATGCGCCGCAGCACTCCGGTCTCTCGGCACCGCTCGACTACGCGGCCGAGCACGCGCTTGCGCCGGGAACGCTGGTCAGCGTGCCACTAGGCCGGCGCGAGGTGCCGGGTGTGGTGTGGCACGGCGCGTCCGATCCGAATCCGGCGCTGGAACTTCGGCCGGTCACCGCCGCGCTGATGTCGCTGCCCCCGCTCTGCGCGGCCTGGCGCGAGCTGGTCGACTTCGCGGCCGGCTACTACCAGCGCAGCACCGGCGAGATCGCGCTCTCGGTGCTGCCGCCCGAGCTGCGCAAGCTCGGCGACGCGCAACTCGCCAACCGCATCAAGAAACTGCACAAGGCGCTGGCCGACGCGCCGGACGCGATGGGCGCGGTGTCGGCCACGATCGCCCCGACGCTGACCGACGCGCAAGCACAAGTCCTCGCGCAGGTCGCCGCCGCCGGCACGGCCGACGTGCCGCCGCCGGTGCTGCTGCACGGCATCACCGGCAGCGGCAAGACCGAGGTCTACCTCGGCGCCGCCGCGCAGGCGCTGGCGGCCGGCAAACAGGCGCTCGTGCTCGTGCCCGAGATCAACCTGACACCGCAGCTCGAAGCGCGTTTCGCCGAGCGCTTTGCCGGCCGCCACATCGTCTCGCTGCACAGCGCTCTGACGCCGGCGCAGCGACTGCGCAGTTGGCTCGCAGCGCATCTGGGCCTTGCCGATCTGGTGCTCGGCACGCGGCTCGCGGTGTTCGCCTCGATGCCGCGGCTCGGGTTGATCGTGGTCGACGAAGAACACGACCCGTCGTACAAGCAGCAAGAAGGCGCGCGTTATTCGGCGCGCGACCTGGCCGTGTACCGCGGCCGGCTCGAGAAGGCGACCGTGGTGCTCGGCTCGGCCACGCCGTCGCTCGAGAGCTGGCAGCGCGCCGCCGAAGGCAAGTACCTCAAGCTCGCGCTGCCCGCGCGCATCGGCGGTGGCGCCCTGCCGAAGGTGCGCCTAGTCGACATGAACCAACAGCCGAAGTTGCACGGCGTGAACACGGCCCTCTCGGCACCGCTCGTGGCCGCGCTGCAGGACCGGCTCGCGCGCGGCGAGCAAAGCCTCGTGTTTTTGAACCGCCGTGGCTACGCGCCGGTGCTGCACTGCGGCGAGTGCGGCTGGAAGAGCGGTTGCCCGCACTGCAGCGTTTGGCGCGTGTTCCACAAGCTCGACCGCACGCTGCGCTGCCACCACTGCGGCCTCACCGAACGCGTGCCGCGCGCCTGCCCCGATTGCGGCAACCTCGACATCGCACCGATCGGTCGCGGCACCGAGCGCCTCGAAGAACAACTCGCCGCGCTGCTGCGCACGCCCGACGACAAAGTAGCGCGCATCGCCCGCATCGATGCCGACAGCACGAAGCTCAAAGGCGCACTCGAAGCGCAACTCGGCGCGGTGCATGCCGGTGATGTCGACGTGCTCGTCGGCACGCAGATGGTCACCAAGGGCCACGACTTTCGGCGCATCACGCTGGTCGCCGCGGTGAACCCCGACAGCTCGCTGTTCAGCAGCGACTTTCGCGCACCGGAGCGGCTATTCGCGCTGCTGATGCAGGCCGGTGGGCGCGCCGGGCGCGATGCATCACAAGCCGATCGAAGCGAGCTGTGGGTGCAGACCTGGCACCCGACGCACGCGCTCTATGGCGCGCTGCGCAGGCACGATTTCGAGGCCTTCGCGGCGAGCCAGCTGAAGGAGCGCGAGATGGCCGGCCTGCCGCCGTTTTCGCACCTCGCGATCCTGCGGGCCGACGCGCGCACCGCCGAGGCCGCGCGCGCGTTTTTGCACGCCGCAGCCGAACTCGCGGCCACGCTGCCCGGCGCCGATCACGTGATGGTGTACCCGCCGGTGCCGATGGGCGTGGCGCGCGTCGCCGATGTCGAGCGCATGCAGATGCTGATCGAGTCGGCCTCGCGCGTGGCGCTGCAGCGATTTTTGGCGCTGTGGCTGCCGGCGCTGCACGGGCTGCGGCGCACGCCAAAGACGGCCGACGAACGCATCCTGAAAAACCACGAACGAATTCTGACGGGCCACGAACGCATCCTGCGTTGGGCCGTCGACGTCGACCCGCTGGCGATCTGACCTCGCCTCACCCTCGCTATACTTTCTCCAGGCCCTCGCCGCCACCCACTGGAGTTGTCATGACCTCGCGATTCTTCGCCGCGCTTGTCGCGCTTTCGATGGCGGCCAACGTCGCGTTCGCGCAATACAAGAAGCGCGTGGACAAGGCCGCCGACCTGCCGCGCTTCTCGTACACGATCGACGGTCGCCTCGAAGACACGGTGCGCGACGACGCGCGCTTCAAGGCCTTCGCAAAGACCTACCGCCGCGACACCGAATCGGTGCTCGCCGCCTATGACATTCAAGACAAGGCCACGCTGCGCCAGATGCTCGGCTCGCTGGCCCAGCTCGACTTTCTCGAAGGGCGCGACCAAGCGGCGCTGGCCGGCTTGGCCAAGGTGAAGGCGCTGCAAGACAAACCCTCCGACAAGCTGCTGTCGGGCCTGCAGCTCGAGGCGGTGATCGCCGCCTCGAAGGCCGCCGGTGGCCGCAGCTCGCCCGCCTACCGCGCGAAGGTCGGTGAGCTGATCGATGCGAAGCTCGAACCGCTGCCGTTCGAGGTGGTGCAGAACGACGTTCGCGAGCTCAAGGCCGGCAACGAAATCGCCAGCGAATCGCTCGCGCTCGGCTTTCTGCGCGAGGTGCTGCAGCCCACGGTCGACAAGTCCGGCGGCAAACTGTCGTCGGAGTTTTCACCGGCCATCGTCGCCGCGCGTTACCGGCTCAAAACCACGCTGCCGCTGAAGGACACGCTGGTCGCGACCTACGCGGCTTACCTCGACCGCCACAAGGTCACCAAGCAAGACATCTGGGCCGCCCGCAATGTGGATCTGCCGCCAGGCGGCACGCCGGTGGTGGTCGGCATCTGGGACAGCGGAAGCGACATCGCGCTCTATAAAAACCGCCTCGTCCTCGACGCGAGCGGCCAGCCGGCCGTCATCGCGTTCGACAAATACTCGAAGCCGACCAGCGGTGCGTTGCAACCCCTGCCGGCCGCCGTGCGCGCGCGCCTGGCCGTGAACCTGGCGCGCACCAAAGGTTTCAGCGATTTGCAATCGAACATCGACAGCGCCGAGGCGGGCGAGGTCAAACGCTTTCTCTCGACACTCAAGCCGCAAGACTACAAGGCCTCGATCGAAGAGTTGCGCCTGATGGGCAATTACGGCCACGGCACGCACGTGACCGGCATCGCGCTCGCGGGCAATCCGAATGCGCGGCTGGTGGTTGCGCGGATCGAATTCGGCCACACGCTGCGGCCCGATCCGTGCCCCTCGAAAGCGCAGGTCGACGCTGACGCGAAAGCGAGCCAAGCGTATGTGGATTTCCTGAAGAAGAGCGGCGTGCAGGTCGTCAACATGAGTTGGGGCGGCACGGTCAAAGACGTTGAGAGCGACCTCGAGGTGTGCGGCATCGGCAAGACGCCCGAAGAACGCCAGGCGCTGGCGCGCCAGTATTTCGACACCGGGCGCAACGCGCTCGAGCGCGCATTCGCGAGTGCCCCCGGCATGCTGTTCGTGACCGCAGCAGGCAATGCCAACACCGACTCGACTTTCGAAGAGGCGATCCCCGCGGGCCTCGTGCTGCCGAACCTGCTGACTGTCGGCGCCGTCGACCTGGCCGGCGACGAAGCCAGCTTCACCAGCTACGGGCCAACGGTCAAAGTGCACGCCAACGGCTATCAGGTCGAGAGCACACTGCCGGGCGGCATGGTCGTGGCCGAATCCGGCACCTCGATGGCCTCGCCGCAGGTCGCGAACCTGGCGGCCAAAGTGCTATCGGTGAACCCGAAGCTCACGCCGCCCGAAGTCATCGCGGTCATCGTCTCGACCGCCGACAAGAGCGCCGACGGCCGGCGCGTGCTGATCAACCCGAAGCGTGCGGTCGCCGCTGCTGCTGCGTCGAAATAGGCTGAATCGTCGCGGGGCTCAGCGGCGGCGCGTCGACGGCGCCGACCCACCGCGACGCGTCTGGCCTTGCGGGGCGTTGCCGACGATCGGGCGAGAGATGTCGGCCAGCAACAGCGTCGCCCGCACCAGCCCTTCGACGGCCTCGGCGAGGTCGCCGGGCGGCTCGAGCGATTCGATTTCGGCGAGCAGTTCGTCAGCGTCTTCGAGGTCGTCGGGCGCGAGGTGGCGGTAGACGAGCGCGAGCGGCTCGGTCAGCGCTTTCGCATCGAGCGCCATCAGGTCGGGAAACAACTCGAGCGCGGTCGCGAAGCCGGCGACCCAGGGGTAGACGGCCTCGATCGGGCCGGAATCGCCGTCGCTGCCGTAACCCTCTTCCTCTTCATCATCTTCATCGCCGCCGCGTTCGCCGAGCGCGTGATCCGCGCCGGCCTCTGCGGCACCTTCAACGTCACTCAATTCAAACACCCACGGATCGAACCACTGGCGCCGCTGGATCGCGTCGTCGAGTTCGGCGTGACGGCGCAACACCAGTTCGCTCAAGCGCGACGCATCGAAGCGCGCCGGCAACGTGCGGCCGTCGACGTCGGTCACGTGCGGCAACCAACGCGCGACCGCGATGTGCCGCGGCTGCAGCAACACGCCGCAGAGGTAGCCGTCGAGCATGCTGACGTCGAGCGCTTCGAGCGGCGCCGGCACGCGGTCGAGGATCGCCTCCAATTCATCGCGCTCGCGCTCGTTCAGCGGGTGGGCGATGCGCGCCGGCGCAGCCGCCCGCGGCGGGCGCCGGGCGGTGCGCGAGGGTGGGGGTGAGGGTGAGGGAGCGTGCGGGCCGGGCATCGTGCATTGTCGCCCGCGTGGCCGGGGAGCCGACGTCGCGTGATCTTTTGCCGCGAGTTGCGGCGATCTGCAACGTTCCACGGCGGTCCCTCGAATTGGGGATGGCCGCGCCGGGAACGCGTCCCTAGACTCTTTCACATTGCTGTCACACGGCGCCTCGCGAGGGGCACGATGCATGGTCCGAAAGCCCGGCCAAGAACAACCACACCGAACAGGGCAACGAACCGATACCGGTCCCAACGACGTCCTTTCTGAAGGACTTGAACAGCCCGCCGAGTGATCGGTGGGCTTCTTTTTTGGGCGGTACGGCCGCGCGCTGGTCTGCTTGAAAATGGCCCGCATGGACTACG
>JANLUW010000290.1:0-5693 GCA_031363645.1 Rhizobacter sp.
TCGTTGAAGAACGGCACGATCCAGCACAAGGTCATCGGTGAGCATGGCGCGTCGCGCGTGCTGATGGCGCCGGCCAAGCCGGGTGACGGCATCATCGCCGGCGGCCCGATGCGCGCTGTGTTCGAAGTGATGGGCGTGACCGACATCGTCTGCAAGAGCCTCGGTTCGTCGAATCCGTACAACCTGGTTCGCGCGACGCTCGACGCACTCAAGCACACCAGCACCCCGGCCGAGATTGCTGCCAAGCGCGGTCTGACAGTCGAAGAGCTGTTCGGCTGAACGGCGGAGAAACATCATGGCGACCAAAGAAGCTACCGTTAGCCAATCAACGCAGAAGAGCACCGTCAGCATCAAGCTGGTGCGCAGCATCAATGGCACCCGCGAGTCGCACCGTGCGACCGTGCGTGGCCTCGGCCTGCGCAAGCTAAACAGCGAATCGACGCTCGAAGACACGCCTGCCGTGCGCGGCATGATCAACAAGGTCTCGTACCTGGTCAAGGTGCTTTGAGCGCTGAACTCGGCGCTCATTTGAAGGATACTCACATGGAACTGAACACCATCAAGCCGGCACTCGGCTCGAAACATTTGAGGCGTCGAGTCGGCCGTGGCATCGGCTCCGGTCTGGGCAAGACCGCAGGTCGCGGCCACAAGGGCCAAAAGTCGCGTTCTGGCGGCTACCACAAGGTCGGCTTCGAAGGCGGCCAAATGCCGCTGCAACGTCGCCTGCCCAAGCGCGGCTTTAAGTCGCACCTGCTGCAATTCAATGCCGAGATCAACCTGACCGACCTGCAAAAGCTCGGTGCGGCCGAGGTCGACATCTTGACGCTCAAGCAGGCGCGTCTCGTTGGTGAGTTGGCGAAGGTCGTCAAAGTCATCAAGTCGGGTGAACTGACGATGGCGGTGGTGCTCAAGGGCATCGGCGCAACGGCAGGTGCTAAGGCCGTGATCGAAGCGGCTGGCGGCTCGGTGGCTTGAAGGCCACCCGCAACTTTTTCTGACCGGACCTTCAGTGGCAACCAACGCGAATCAACTGGCCAAGAGCGGAAAGTTCGGCGATCTGCGTCGTCGCTTGACATTCTTGCTGCTTGCGCTCGTGGTGTACCGCGTCGGCGCCCACATTCCCGTGCCTGGCATCGATCCTGATCAACTCAAGCAGTTGTTCAACAGCCAAGCCGGCGGCATCTTGAGCCTGTTCAATATGTTCTCGGGTGGGGCGCTGTCGCGCTTCACCGTGTTCGCGTTGGGCATCATGCCGTACATCTCCGCGTCGATCATCATGCAGTTGATGACCTACGTTGTGCCGACGCTCGAGGCGCTGAAGAAAGAAGGCGAGTCGGGTCGCCGCAAAATCACACAGTACACGCGCTACGGCACGTTGGGTTTGGCATTGTTCCAGGCGCTTGCAATTGCGACAGCACTCGAAGGTTCGCCGGGTTTGGTGATCACACCGGGCTTCGGTTTTCGCATGACTGCAGTCGTTAGCTTGGTTGCCGGGACGATGTTCTTGATGTGGCTGGGCGAGCAAATCACGGAACGCGGTCTGGGCAACGGCATTTCGATCCTGATCTTCGGCGGCATCGCAGCCGGCCTGCCGGGCGCGCTCGGTCAGTTCGGCACTTTGGTGAGTCAAGGTTCGATGAGTATCGTTGCGGCACTTTTTATTACGTTACTCGTGTTCGGCGTGACCTTCGCAGTCGTGTTTGTAGAGCGCGGTCAGCGCAAGATTCTCGTGAATTACGCAAAGCGCCAAGTCGGCAACAAGGTGTATGGCGGTCAGTCATCGCACTTGCCGCTCAAGCTCAACATGTCGGGCGTGATCCCGCCTATTTTCGCTTCTTCGATCATTTTGTTGCCCGCCACGGCCGTCGGTTGGTTCGCGACCGGTGACAGCTTCCGGTGGTTGAAAGACGTGGCTGATCTCCTGCGCCCGGGACAGCCGATCTACGTGATGCTGTATGCCGCGGCGATCGTGTTCTTTTGTTTCTTCTACACAGCGCTGGTGTTCAACAGCCGTGAGACCGCAGACAATCTGAAGAAGAGTGGTGCGTTCATCCCGGGTATTCGCCCGGGCGACCAGACGGCCCGCCACATCGACCGCATTCTTTCGCGGCTGACGCTGGCCGGCGCGATCTACATCACGCTGGTTTGCTTGCTGCCTGAGTTCCTGGTCCTGAAGTACAACGTGCCTTTCAATTTCGGCGGCACGTCGCTCTTGATCATCGTCGTCGTGACGATGGACTTCTGGGCCCAGGTGCAGAGTTATGTGATGAGCCAGCAGTACGAGTCTCTGCTCAAGAAGGCCAACTTCAAAGCGAGCTGAATAAAAGTACATGGCAAAAGACGATGTGATTCAGATGCAGGGTGAGATTCTCGAGAATCTGCCCAATGCAACGTTTCGAGTGAAGCTGGAAAACGGGCATGTCGTGCTCGGCCACATCTCCGGCAAGATGCGCATGCATTACATCCGCATCTTGCCCGGAGACAAAGTCACTGTCGAGTTGACGCCCTACGATTTGAGCCGGGCACGCATCGTGTTCCGGGCCAAGTAAGTACCGTCTCAAGATTTAGGAGAAGAGCATGAAAGTCGCAGCATCCGTCAAGAAAATGTGCCGCAATTGCAAGGTCATCCGCCGCAAGGGCGTGGTGCGTGTGATCTGTATCGATCCGCGTCACAAGCAGCGTCAAGGTTAAGGTCTTCGGACCGAGAGAGAAACGAACATGGCACGTATTGCTGGTATCAACATTCCGCCGCACAAGCACACCGAAATCGGTCTGACTTCGATCTACGGCATCGGTCGGACGACGGCCCAGAAGATCTGTTCGAACAGCAATGTGCCGTTCGATCGCAAAGTCAAGGACCTGACCGACATCGATCTCGAGAAGATCCGGGAAGAAATCGGCCGCCTGACGATCGAAGGCGACTTGCGTCGCGAGATGTCGATCAACATCAAGCGCCTGATGGACCTCGGTTGCTACCGTGGCTTTCGCCATCGCCGCGGCTTGCCGGTTCGAGGTCAGCGTACCAAGACGAATGCTCGTACTCGCAAGGGCCCGCGCAAGTCGGGCGTCGTGAAGAAGTGATCTGACGCTTTCGTCGCATCGCATCTACAGAACAAGCAAAGGTCAACATGGCTAAGTCACCCGTCAACACCGCCGCACAGCGCGTGCGCAAGAAAGTCCGCAAGAACGTCGCGGACGGTGTCGCGCACGTTCACGCGTCGTTCAACAACACGATCATTACCATCACCGATCGCCAGGGCGGCGCGCTGTCTTGGGCATCGAGTGGTGGCCAAGGTTTCAAAGGCTCGCGCAAGAGCACGCCTTTTGCTGCTCAGGTCGCCGCCGAGGTGGCCGGCCGCGCGGCGCAAGACCAGGGCATCAAGAACCTCGACGTGCGGATCAAAGGTCCGGGCCCTGGCCGCGAGTCGTCGGTGCGTGCGCTGGCGTCGCTCGGCATCCGAATCAATTCGATTTCCGACGTGACGCCGGTGCCGCACAACGGCTGCCGTCCGCAGAAGCGCCGTCGCATCTGAGTCGTACCCATTTCGTCGTCGGCGGTGCTTCAAAGCGCCGCCGACTTTTTCGCTTCTGCTGATCATCGCGAACAGCCAGAAGTTGAAGCCCACTGTCTGAGCGCACAAAACAATATTCGCCAGACTCGCGCAAGCCGCTGCAGGCCTGCGTCAGATTGAAAAAAAAGGAATTCAACGTGGCACGTTACCTCGGCCCCAAGGGCAAACTTTCTCGCCGTGAAGGCACTGACCTCTTTCTGAAGAGCGCACGTCGTCCGATCGGTGACAAGGTCAAGTTCGACAGCAAGCCGGGTCAACACGGCCGCACCTCTGGCACCCGCACCTCCGACTTCGGCCTGCAGCTCCGCGAGAAGCAGAAGGTCAAGCGCATGTACGGCATCCTGGAGCGCCAGTTCCGCCGCTACTTCGCCGAAGCCGAACGGCGCCGCGGCAACACGGGTGCGAACCTGCTGCTGCTGCTCGAGTCGCGTCTCGACAACGTCGTCTACCGCATGGGCTTCGGCTCGACCCGCGCCGAAGCGCGTCAGATGGTGTCGCACAAGTCGATGACCGTGAACGGTGCTTCGGTCAACATCCCTTCGTATTTGGTCAAGGCCGGTGACGTGGTGGCGGTGCGCGAGAAGTCGAAGAAGCAATTGCGCATCATCGATGCGGTCAAGCTCGCCGAAGGTCAGGGCATGCCGGACTGGGTCTCGGTCGATGCGGCCAAGCTCGAGGGCATCTTCAAGAAGGCGCCGGACCGTGACCAGTTCGGCGCAGACATCAAAGAAGCGCTGATCGTGGAGCTTTACTCAAGGTAAAGCCAACAGGACGGCGGGGTGCTGGCGTCCGCCGACACCCCTTCTAGGCTATCGCTCGCTTGTGCTTTGCCGGGCACACAGCGAGACATCTCTCGCCCGGCGCTGTGTCTGTCAGCCTTATCGGTGTAATGAGCCGAGGGTATTGAGACGAACAGGACTTCAATGCAAACCAATCTGCTGAAACCCAAAGCCATCAATGTGGAGCCGCTCGGCGGCAATCGCGCCAAGGTCACCCTCGAGCCGTTCGAGCGCGGCTACGGCCACACGCTGGGCAACGCGCTGCGCCGCGTGCTGTTGTCGTCGATGGTCGGCTATGCACCGACCGAAGTGACGATCGCCGGCGTTCTGCACGAGTACTCGGCCATCGACGGCGTGCAAGAAGACGTGGTTCACATCATGTTGAACCTGAAGGGCGTCGTGTTCCGCCTTCACAACCGCGATGAAGTCACGCTGGTGCTGCGCAAGGAAGGCGAGGGCCCTGTGGTGGCCGGCGACATCCAGACGCCGCACGACGTGGAAATCATCAATCCCGAGCATGTCATCGCGCACCTGTCGCACGGCGGTAAGCTGGACATGCAGATCAAGGTCGAGAAGGGTCGCGGCTACGTGCCGGGCACGATGCGCCGCTACGGCGACGAGCCGACCAAGTCAATCGGCCGCATCGTGCTCGACGCGTCTTTTTCGCCTGTCGCTCGTGTGAGCTACACCGTCGAGTCGGCCCGGGTGGAGCAGCGCACCGATCTCGACAAGCTGGTAATGGAGATCAACACCAACGGCGCGATCACGCCGGAAGAAGCGATCCGCAATTCGGCGAAGATTTTGGTCGAGCAGTTGATGGTTTTCGCGCAACTCGAAGGCGAGATCAGCTCGTTTGCCGACGCGCCGGTCGCACGCAACACGCAGTTCGATCCGATTCTGCTGCGCCCGGTCGACGAGCTGGAGCTCACCGTGCGCTCGGCGAACTGCCTCAAAGCCGAAAACATTTACTACATCGGCGACCTGATCCAGCGCACCGAGACCGAGTTGCTGAAGACCCCGAACCTGGGTCGCAAGTCGCTCAACGAGATCAAGGAAGTGTTGGCGTCGCGCGGGCTCACGCTCGGCGCACGCCTCGAGAATTGGCCCCCACAGGGCCTCGACAAACGATAAGCGTTGTCACGTGCACACCCCAGTACCTGATACGGCTGGGGTTCAATAAGTTAGTCAGAAGGAAACAGCACCATGCGCCACCGTCACGGACTCCGCAAACTCAACCGCACCAGCGAGCACCGCCTGGCAATGCTGCGCAACATGTGCAATTCGCTGCTGCAGCACGAAGCGATCAAGACCACGGTCCCGAAGGCCAAGGAATTGCGCCGTG
>JANLUW010000354.1:0-3972 GCA_031363645.1 Rhizobacter sp.
AACGCCGCGCTGGTGGAAGAAAGCGCAGCGGCTGCCGAAAGCCTGAAGGGCCAGGCGCAATTGCTGCTGCAAGCGGTGTCGATGTTCAAGACCGAGACATCGAGCAGCGAGCATGCCACAGCACCGGCCAAGAAGACCGGCACCGACGACGAGTGGACGAGCTTCTAACAGCGCGTACGGCCCGCTCGGCCACCCTCCGACCCCGCCGCGTGCGGGTTTTCACAATCCTGATGATTGCGGCTACCGACGCTGCGCGAGGCGAATTGCGCGGCCAAATGCCCATTTGGCCGGCTGTTGCCATTCAAGCGCGGCGCCACAGTACCGATTAGATGAGCAGGTCATCGTCACTCGAGAGCGCCCCCCGAGCGGGATGAGCAAAGTGGCGAAGCCACATTTGCTCATGTGCCGATGAACGCTGGTGACCTAACCGACACCTCCTCCATCTTTCGACTTTCACCACCTCTCAAGCAAAGGATCTGTCATGAAACACCTCAGTATTTCGATCGCCGCCGCCTTGCTGGCCGCCGGCACCCTCGCCCACGCCGCCGAGGGCGGCGCGACCGCCGACCAAGCCACGGCCATGGTCAAAAAGGGCGTGGCGTTCATCAAAGCCAATGGCCCCGAAAAGGGCTACGCCGCGGTGACCAGCAAGTCGAGCCCGTTCAAGTTTCAGGACCTGTACCTCACGGTCTATGGTCTGGACGGCACGGTGCTGGCCCACGGCGCCAACGAAAAGATGGTCGGGCGCAACCTGATCGACTTGAAGGACATCGACGGCAAGGCCTTCATCAAGGAGCGGGTCGAGATGAGCAAGGCCCAAGCCTCGTTCTGGCAGGACTACAAATTCACCAACCCCGAAACCAAGAAGATCGAGCCGAAGTCGATGTACTGCGAGCGCCTCGAACAGACGGTGGTTTGCGGCGGCATCTACAAGTAAGCCACATCACCCCCTGCACTGCGAAAGACGCCCCATGAAACTCGGCCACAAACTGCTGCTCGCGCCATTGCTGACCGCAGTGGTGTTGCTCGGCACCGCGCAACTCAATACCTACCTGAACACGCGGCAGGCCGCGACGACACAGGAGCAGTTCACCGGCCAGATCGGCGTCTTCAAGACGATCAGCGGCAGCCAGGAGCGGCTGGCGCAGGTCCATGCCGACGTCTATCGCACCGTGGCGCTGGTGGCATCGCTCGACGAACCGAAAATCAAGTCGGCGCGGGCGGCGCTGGCCCAGCGGATGGGCGAGGTCAAGGCCAGCCTGACGTCGCTGGCCGCCGGAGCCAACGCAGACGCCGAATTCACCGCGATCACCACCGAAGCCGGCCGGCTGATCGACAGCTACGTCAAGATCGGCGACAGTGCGATCGACATGGCCACGGTCGATCCGAACACCGGCATCGCAGTCATGCAAAACGCCGATGCGGCCTACGCCGGCATGGCCAAGACCGTCGGCGAGGTGGTCGCGCACATCGAGAAGAACGCCAATGCGGCCGCCGCCGCTTCGGCACAACAGTCGAGCCGGACCAGCCTGACGCTGTCGCTGATCGGCCTGCTGATGGCCGGCACGGCGGTGGGCGTCGCCCACATGATGCAGCGGCGCTTGGTCACCGACATCCAGCAGGCCAGCCGGCTGGCCGAGGATGTCGCGGCGGGCCAGTTGAACCACGCCATCACGACGCAGCGGCGT
The DNA here is from genome assembly GCA_031363645.1 of Rhizobacter sp. GTDB lineage: Bacteria > Pseudomonadota > Gammaproteobacteria > Burkholderiales > Burkholderiaceae_C > LMDS01. The sequence goes on from JANLUW010000354.1 coordinate 1,689, forward strand.
GACGAAGTGGGCGACCTGTTGCGTGCCCTCGGCGCGATGCAGGTGCAGTTGCGCAAACTGGTCGGCGACGTTCGCGCGTCGGCCGACAACATCTCGACGGCCAGCGCCGAAGTCGCCCACGGCAATGCCGACCTGTCGCAGCGCACCGAGGAGCAGGCTGCGGCGCTGGAAGAAACCGCCGCGTCGATGGAGCAGCTCAGCTCCACCGTCACCCAGAACGCCGACAACGCCCAGCAGGCCAATCAGCTGGCCCGGGGCGCCTCGACCGCCGCCATCAAGGGCGGCGAAGTCGTCGGCCAGGTAGTCACGACGATGAAGGGCATCAACGACAGCAGCAAGAAGATTGCCGACATCATCAGCGTGATCGATGGCATCGCGTTCCAGACCAACATCCTGGCGCTGAACGCGGCGGTTGAAGCTGCACGTGCCGGCGAACAGGGCCGCGGCTTTGCGGTCGTCGCTTCCGAAGTGCGCAGCTTGGCCGGCCGCAGCGCCGACGCGGCCAAGGAAATCAAGACCCTGATCAACGCCAGCGTCGAGCGGGTTAAGCAAGGCACCGTGCTGGTCGACCAGGCCGGCGTCACGATGATTGAGGTGGTCGCGTCGATCAAGCGCGTGACCGACATCATGGGCGAGATCAGCGCGGCCAGCAGCGAACAGAGCGTCGGTGTGGCACAGGTGGGCAAGGCGATCACGCAGATGGACCAGGTGACGCAGCAGAACGCGGCCCTCGTCGAAGAGAGTGCCGCAGCGGCTGAGAGCCTGAAAAGCCAGGCGCAGCAACTGTTGCAGGCGGTGTCGGTGTTCAAGCTGGGCCACAGCGAACCGCAGCACGCCGCCATGGCGGCCCGCAACTACGCCCCGGACGAGCCCCACGGCCCGGACCGCGCGAAGAACGTGACCCGGCCGCAGTTTGGAGCGAAGGCCACATCCGAGGCCGAAACGGCAGGCGCCGACATCTCAGCCGCAGCCGAAGCACCGAAGAAAACCGGCACCAACGACGCGTGAACGAGCCTCTGAGCTTACGCGCTCGAAGTCGATCAGCGTCAGGCAGCACCCTTTGAAGTCGGGCAGGTTACGTCGAGGCCGGCATGTCGGCATTCGGCACCGCATGCAGCCGCTTCGATGGCAAATGGGTGTCGAGCAACACGCGCTTAGAGGGTGTGCTTCTGTTCCGACTCAAGGGCTGACGCAGGATGCCGACAGAGTTGGTGCTCGGCTCAAAGCCAAACCCGATACCGACAGCCAAGACAGCGTCAGCCTCGTCGAACGCCCAGCGTCAGCCCGACTTCTTTTCTCGAAACCATCAGGATTCCCGTGCGCTTCTCTACCAAGCTGATCATCTATTCAATCGTTCCCGCCGTCGTCCTCGCTACCGCCGCGTTGATCGGCGTCGCCGGCAACCTGGGCGCCGAGCAGCGCTTCTCGCGCTTCTTCGAGAGCCAGCAGGCTCAGGCCGGGGCCGTCAACGAGATGTACACGCAGGGCCTGCAGATGGCTCAGGCCGTGCGCAATATCGTGCTCGACCCCACCAACAAACGCGCGTTCGACAACCTGGCGGCGGCAACGCGCGAGTACGACGCGGCGGCTGTCATCGCGACAAAGCTCGCGCCCAGTCGCGAGGATGCCGACGTTCTCGCGGCGATCGCAGGCTTTCGCGAGCGGCAGCGCGCAGCGGCGCAGCAGGTGATCGAACTGGTCAAGACCGACAACCCAGCTGCGGTGGCTTACCTGAACAAGGAAGACACACCCGCCTGGCGTGAAATGCGTTCGCGCCTGATCGAACTCGGTAAGCACGCCCGGGCTGCGTTGCAAGCCTCGCGCGAAGAGACCCTTGCCGAGACGCGCAGTTCAGCCGCGCTGGCACTGTCACTCGCGGTCACGGGTCTGGGGCTCGCCTGCCTCTTTCCATGGTTGATGCGGCGCATGCTTCTGCGCGATCTTGGCGGCGAACCCGACACGGCTCGCGATCTGGTCGAAGCCGTCGCCGGCGGGGATCTGACACGAGAAGTCCCGTTGCGCTCCGGCGATAACCTCAGTCTGCTGGCTCACCTGGCCCAGATGCGCCACTGGCTTGCCCTGACGATGCGTGATCTGCGAGTCACCGCCGACCAGGTGGGCTCCGCGTCCGCGCAAATCGCGCAGGGCAACAACCACCTCAGCCAGCGCACCGAAGAGCAGGCCGCCGCGCTCGAAGAAACTGCCGCCTCGATGGAGCAACTCAGCTCCACCGTCAAACAAAACGCCGACAACGCCAAGCAGGCCAATCAGTTGGCACTCGGGG